>JAJDZO010000240.1 GCA_022824605.1 Acidimicrobiia bacterium | reverse complement strand
GTCTCGGTCTTGTTGCCGGTGGTGAGCACCAGCCAGCCGTGCTCGTTGGACAGCGCCATCAGCGTGACGCCGCGGATGCGGGCCTGGAGGTTCTGGTCGGTGAGCCCGCCGGGTTCGAGCGTGCCGCCGAGGCCGGGCTCGAGCATGTCGGCCAGAGCCGCGTGGGCCGCTTCGATGGCGACGATGCGGGCGTCGATGCCGAGGTTGGCAGCCAGCTTCTCGGCGTCGGTCACCGAGTGGTCGCTGGAATGGCGAGAGGGCATAAGCACGCCGTGCACATGGTCGGCACCCAGCGCATCGACCGCGATCGCCGCAGTCAGCGATGAGTCCACCCCACCGGACAGCCCCACGCACACGTCTACGAACCCGCTCTTGTGCACGTAGTCGCGCGTGGCCAGCACCAGCGCCGCCCAGCGCTGGGCACAGACGTCCAGCATCGGCGAGATCGGCGCGGCCATCGATTCTCGGCTCCGCGTCGATGAGCGCCTCGCCGTGACCGTCACTACCGGGCGGCGACGCGGCGCCGCCTCGCTGGGCCGCAGGTCCACGTCGAAGATGTCGACCGACTCGGCGAACGACGCACACCGTGCAACCACCGACCCGCCGGCGTCCACGACGAACGATCCGCCGTCGAAGACCAACTCGTCCTGCCCACCGACCAGGTTCACGCACACCACCGGCACGCCGGCCGACGCCGCCCGCTGACCGATCACCTGCTCACGCACGGCCTGCTTGCCGGCACGGAACGGCGACCCGTTGATGTTCAGCACCAACTGCGCTCCGGCCGCGGCCAGATCGCTGACCGGCCCGTCGGGCACCCAGGCGTCCTCACAGATCGTGACGCCGACCACCGCCCCGCCGATCTCGAACAGCGGCGGCTCGGCGGTCCCGGCACAGAAGTGCCGCATCTCGTCGAACACGTCGTAGTTGGGAAGGTGGCGCTTGCGGTAGACGCCGTGCACCTCGCCGGCCGCGCACACCGCCACCGCGTTGTAGGCCTCGCTGAAGCTCTCCACCCCAGCCATGTCGGCCACCCGCCGTTGAGACTCGCCTGCGCCGTGCACGAAACCCACCACCGCCGCGCAATCACCGGAGCGCGACGCAACGTGAGCCAGCGCGGCTCGGCTGTCGGCCACGAAGCCGGGCCGGAACACCAGATCCTCGGGCGGGTAGCCCGTGATGGCCAGCTCGGGAAGCACCGCCACATCGGCGCCTGCGTCGGTGGCTCGGGTCAACGCCTCGACGACCAGCGCCGTGTTGGTCTCCATGTCGCCGACGGTCGGGTTGACCTGGCAGACCGCCACCCTCAAACGCTCGGGCACCGCGACTTCGGAACCTCCCGCGGCCACGGGGTCCGGCTGGTTCAGTTGTAGCCGACGAGCGCCTCGCAGATGGTCCTCGTCAGCAGTGTGGTCACCTGGTACGGATCGGCGTTGGCGTTGGGGCGGCGGTCCTCGATGTAGCCCTTGCCGTCGCGGGCCACCTGCCACGGGATCCGCACCGACGCACCCCGGTCGGACACGCCGTAGGAGTACTGGTCGTAGCGCTCGGTCTCGTGCTCGCCGGTCAAGCGGAACTCGATGCCAGCGCCGTAACCGCCGAGGTGCTCCTCGGGCTTGCCGGCCGCGCCCAGCGCCTCGCAGGCCGCGATGATCGGTTCGTAGCCCTCGCGCATGGCCTTGGTCGACACGTTGGTGTGCATGCCCGCGCCGTTCCAGTCGCCCAGCATCGGCTTGGGCTCGATGGTCACCTCGATGCTGTGCTTCTCCGCGAGGCGGAACAGCAGATAGCGAGCCACCCAGATGTGGTCAGCGACCGTCACCGTGTCCAACGGGCCGATCTGGAACTCCCACTGGCCCGGCATCACCTCGGCGTTGGTGCCCGCGATGGTGAGACCGGCCTCGATACAGGCGGTGGTGTGCTCCTCGATCAGGTCACGGCCCGAGATGCGGCCCGCGCCCACCCCGCAGTAGTACGGACCCTGCGGCGGCGGGAACCCCGCAGGGGGGAACCCCGCGGGCCAGCGGGTGGCCGCATCCAGCAGCGTGTACTCCTGCTCCATGCCGAACCACGGATCCTGGTCCTTGTACTTCTCGTACACGGCCACGCACTCGGCCCGCCGGTTGGTGGGATGCGGCGACAGGTCGCGAGTGAGCAGCGTCTCGCACAGAACCAGGATGTTGTCGCCGCCCCGGATCGGGTCGCCGCAGGTGAAGACGGGCTTGAGGACGACATCGGAGTTGTCGCCCGTCGCCTGATTCGTCGACGAGCCGTCGAAGCCCCAGATCGGGGGTGCTTCGTCATTCTTCAGGATCTTGGTCTTGGTGCGGATCTCGCCGACGGGCTCGACACCGTCGATCCACAAGTATTCAGCCCTGTAAGTCACGTCCGCTCCTTGCTGTGTTTCTAGGCCGATCGATCTCGAACATCGTCTCGAACGTTGCGATGAGGCTAGCGGCCTACCGGCCGTTCTCGGCCCACCAGCGATCCAGCCTGTCGAGCAGTTCCCCGGTATCGAGCACCCCTTCGGTGCGCTTCACCTCCAGCAGCCAGGCGAGGGCCCTGCCCACGACGGGACCGGGCGGCACCCCGAGTCGGGCCATCACCGCGTCGCCGTCGATCTGGGGCCTCTCCGCCGCTTTGCGCTCGGCTTCGGCCAGTTCGGCGATGCGGCTTTCCAGGTGGTCGATCTGGCGGTGGAGGTCGGCCTCCTTGGAGCGGTTGCGGGTGGTGCAGTCCGAGCGGACCAGTTGGTTGAGGCGACCCAGCAACGGCCCGGCGTCGCGGGCGTAGCGGCGCACGGCAGAGTCGCTCCATCCCGACGCGTAGCCCTTGAAGCGGCCCGACAGCCGCACCAGTTCGCTCACATCGTCGACCGTGGTCTCGTCGAAATCCAGTGCGGTGAGCCGTTTGCGGGTCATCCGGGCGCCGACCGCCTCGTGGTGACGGAAGGTCACCTCGCCGTGCTCGTAGCTGCGGGTGCGGGGCTTTCCGATGTCGTGGAACAGCGCGGCCAGCCTGACTACCAGGTCGTCGGGTGTCTTGGCCACCACCTCGATGGTGTGGGCCAGCACGTCCTTGTGCCTGTGGATCGGGTCCTGCTCCATCCGCAGCGCCGGTAGCTCCGGCACGATTTCGGCCATCATGCCGGTGTCGACGGCCGACCACAGCCGGGGCGCCGGATCGTCGCCGACGACAAGGGCACAGAGCTCGTCTCTATGTGTCTGCGAAGCGTCCACGAGGTTCACCCTACGGGGCTGCGTCTGGCCCGGCTTCGCGGCTAGGTTTCGCGATGAGACGGCGCCTGACTCGCGGTGTATCGTGGGCGCATCGAAAGGAGTCTCTCATGCGTTCAATGAGGTTCGCGGCTGCGCTTTGTGTGCTGGTGTTGGTCGCTGCTGCGTGCAGCGACGACGAGAACGGCGAGGAGGAGCCGTCCGACGAGACGACGACCACCACCACCGCGTCGGCTGGTCCCACCACTACACAAGCCCTGATTACCACTCCGACCACCGCGCCGGAAGAGGCTCCGACCACCACCGTGGTGGAGGTCTCCGCACCGACCACGAGCACGACCGCTCCGCCAGTGTCGACCGGCGTGGGGCCGCCTACGCCGCCGAGCAACGTGCGGTGCCAGGCGGGCAACGCCGACAATGAACTCCTCGTCGAGTTCGACGCACTACCCAGCCCGGCGGATGTCGCGAAGATCCGTGTGTACGTGTCGGTGGACGGCGGGCCGATGATCACCAACGGCGAGTACACCCTCGATCAGATCGACACCACCCGCTCCGGCGGTGACCGCTGGGCCGCCAGGGCCCGCAGCGTGCCGCCGAACGCGGCCCTCAGGCTTGCGGTCACGTCGTTCAACCAGTTGGGCCAGGAGTCGGGCTGGTACATCGTGGAGGCCCAGTACGTCGGCTCGGGACAGGCCTGCGGCGCTCCTCTGCCTCCGCCGGTCTGCACCGCAGGCTGCGACGAGGAGGGCGAGCAGGGCGAGGGCGAGCAGGGCGTCTGACACGTCCCCTGCTTTGAGGTCCCCGGATCCGTTCGGGAACCGACCGGCCCGGAGCCTCCCGTCGAAGCTGGCGAGCCACGAACAGTAGGTTCTGTGGTCGTGGCGCAGCACGAGACCGCCGCGGAGCGTTGGGCGCGGCAGATGGCCGATTGGGCCATACCCGCTGAGATCCTGGGCGCTGCGCCACGGCGGCCGTTCGTGTTCGCGCCCGGGATCTTCGCTGCACCCGAACCGGGGACGTTCGAGCGCTCGCTGTCGAACCGTCGCGCTGCCGAGGCCTTGGCTGATGGCGGCTCGGTGCTCGATGTGGGCTGCGGGGGCGGGGCTGCGGCCTTTGCGGTGGCCCCGCCGGCCAGCGAGTTGATCGGCACCGACCGCCAGTCCGACATGTTGGAGTTGTTCGCGGCCACCGCCCGTGAGCGCGCCGTGTCGGCGGAGGTTCACGCCGGGTCGTGGCCCGAGATCGCCGCCGAGGTGCCTGTCGCAGACGTGGTGGTGTGCCACAACGTGCTGTACAACGTGAGCGATATCGGGCCGTTCGTTGCTGCGCTGGCGGCCCACGCCCGACGCCGGGTGGTGATCGAGATCACGCCGAAGCATCCCCAGGACCGTCGCCGCACGCTGTGGCGCCATTTCTGGAACCTCGAACGGCCCTACGAACCCACCGCGGCCACCGCCGTGGAGGCCATCGCCGATCTCGGCCTGAACCCCGTCGCGGAGGAGTCCCGGCTGCCCGAGGATCCCCGGGCGGCCGCACGCCGCGAGTTCGAGGGGCCTCAGTGGTGCCGCAACCTGTGCCTTCCCCCCGAGCGCGAGCCCGAGGTGGCCGCTCTCATAGCCGATGTCCCGTTCCCTCGCGAGCGGGTGACCATCTGGTGGGACACCGACCGCTGAGTCGAACGCCCAGTGACGACCGAGCCGTGCGCCGATCTCCTCAGCTCGCCTTGCGCTCTTCGGTGAGGCCGGCGGCCACGCCGTCGAGCACGTCGGCGACCGATTCGAGGTCGGACTTCACCGGCGTCAGCAGTTCCCCGAGTGGTGCAGTGCGCTGCGCGATGGACCGCACTGCGCCGGTGATCTTGCCCAGCGAGTCGTTCACGGCCCGCAGCACGAGCACGACCCGCGTGAGGTAGTAGGCCAATGCGGCGGCGATCAC
>JAJDZO010000349.1 GCA_022824605.1 Acidimicrobiia bacterium | reverse complement strand
GCGACACGTCGGGGGCCAGGCCCGCGTCCTTGAACAGCCCGACGATGCCGTCCACATCGAAGGTCAATCCCACCACACGGCGCTCGGGGCCTCGGCGGTGCTCAGCGGCCAACGCGTCCCGTCCGATGAAGTCGGCGGACTTGTCCAAACTCACGCAATGTGCCAGGCCGAGCTCGTAGGGGGTGACGAAGGCGGCCGGGTTGGGGGCGGAGTCGGCGCTGGGCGAGTCGGGTCCGGCACCGGTGTAGTCGGCTGAGATGAGGACCAGTCCGGCCTCCACTCGGGCGATGTCGATGGCGTACTCGCCCGCGGGCCGGATGCCGAATCGCTTGCCGGCGGAGGCCACCGCCTCCCAGACCCGCTCGCCGTCGGGCCGCTCAACCCACAGCTCGAATCCCAGTTCCCCCGTGAATCCTTGCCGGGCCACGTTCACCGGCACGCCGCCGATCACCGCGGGCCGGAACCTTGAGAATCTCAGGTCGCCCCAGCCCTCGCCGGTGACCGTCTCAAGCACGTCACGCGATCTCGGTCCCTGCACCGCCAGGATCCCGTGGCCGTGGGTCGCGTCGGTGATCTCGACATCGAAGCCGGCCGCCTCGTTTCGGAAGAAGGTCTCGCAGCGGTCGCCGGAGAACAGGAAGCGTTCGGGTTCCAGACAGAACACGATGCCGTCGGCCACCACCTTGCCCTCGTGGGTGCACCACGGCGTGAACCACGCATGTCCGACCTCCATTCTGGATGTGTCCCTGGTGACCAGATAGTCCACGCAGGCGGCTGCCTGAGGCCCCCGCACCTCGATCTTCGGGATCGGCGACATCTCGTTCATCGACACCGTCGAGCGGATGGCCCGCAGCTCTGACACCGGGTCGGTGTACACGTCGGGCACCACATAGCCGCCCCAACCGAACCACCACGGCGAGACGCTGCTTGCGGTGGTGCAGCCCTGAAACGGCGTGGGACGGAAGGTGCCCGCAGAAGGCGTCTCGGACTGCTGTGGGGTCATGGTCTTGTGCGGGCCGCTTCTCCGATGGCTTGCCGTCACCGCCGCGTTGATGATAAGAAGTAGTTATCACCCTGTCAACCAACCTGGGGAGGGAACAAATGAGACGGGTCCGATGGGCATTGGCCGTGCTGACGGTGTTCGCGTTCGTGGCGGCGGCGTGCGGCGACGACGAGGAAGAGGCCGAACCGGCACCGGCGCCGGTCGAGCAGCCCGATCCTGAGCCGGCTGCCGACAGCGACGACACGGACATGGCCGGTGACGATGCCGACATGGCCGACGACGACGCGGACATGGCCGATGATGACGCCGACATGGCCGACGATGCTGCCGCGTCGGACGGCTCGGGCTATTCGGTGGCCTTCGTGTTCGACGGGTTCGTTGAGGACGGTGGCTGGAACACCACCCACAACCGCGGTGTGGAGGAGGTGCGGGCCGCCTTCCCGGGACTCGACGTGCAGGTCGTGGCCGAGGTGTCCGCCGGACCCACCGCCACCAACGCCTTCGAGGATCTCGCGGCAGCCGGTGCGGACATGGTCATCGGAACCGGCTTCTACCAGCCCGACATGGCACCGGTGGCGGCCGAGAATCCCGACACGATCTTCTTGAGCTGGGCCGGCTGGGAGACCACCGACAACATGGGCCACTTCGACGGCGCCACTGAGGACGGGCGCTACCTCGACGGGCTCATCGCCGGAAGCGTCACCGAGTCCGGCATCATCGGCTACCCGGCCGGGTACCCCATCGAAGAGGTCAACCGGGCGCTCAACGCCTTCATGCTCGGGGTGCGCGAGGTCAACCCCGACGCCACGGTGCAGGCCATCTTCATCAACAGCTGGTACGACCCGCCCGTCGAGCAGCAGGCTGCCGACGCTCTGGCCAACGCCGGCGCCGACGTTCTGGCCCACGAGTTGAACTCGCCGGCGGTGGCCTCGGTGGCCGAGGACCGCGGCCTCAACGTGATCGGCTACTCCTCCAACCGCGCCGACGCGGCGCCGACCGCATGGCTGTCGTCGTTCACGTTCGAGTGGGGCGGCTACTACATCGACCAGATCCAGTCGATGATCGACGGGACATGGGAGCCCGCCCTCACCTACGGAGGCCTCGCCGACGGCTTCATCGGCCACGCCCCCTACGGTCCCGCTGTGACCGACGACATCCTGGCGTTGGTCGACGAACGGCGTCAGCAGATCATCGACGGCACGCTCGACTTCTTCGCGGGGCCGCTCGTGGACAACGAGGGCAACGTGCAGGTGGCCGAGGGCGAGACCATCCCCTGGGCGGAGCGGTCGCTGTGCTGCACCTGGCTGATCGAAGGGATCGACGGGTCGGTGAGTTGAGCCTGAGCGGCTTGCCGCCGCCTGAGGAGGGTTCCTGGCAGTAGGCACCATGGGCGACACGGTCCTCGAGGTCCGCAACCTCTGCAAATCGTTCTACGGCTTCAAGGCCAACGACGATGTCAGCTTCGACCTGCGCGCCGGCGAGGTGCACGGCCTGCTGGGCGAGAACGGTGC
>JAJDZO010000406.1 GCA_022824605.1 Acidimicrobiia bacterium | reverse complement strand
GGTCACGCGCCCCCGGCAGGATTCGAACCTGCGCACACGGCTCCGGAGGCCGTTGCTCTATCCCCTGAGCTACGGGGGCTGGGCCGGCCATGCTACCGCTCTGCCGCTCATCGGCGAGATTGCGCGCCGCCGATGTCCGGCGCGTATCGGCGTGGTGCGCCTCCGTCGAGATCGGGGGTCAGGGGTAGGATCGAGTGATGCCGGAAGTGCGCGACGGGTCGCGTGACGGGATTCGGTCGGCTCCCGACGGAGTTGCCCTCCCGACCCCGTCACCGTTGCCTCGACATCTCCTGCCCGACAACCACGAGATGTCACACGGGCGGCTCAGTATCGGGGGATGCGATCTGCTCGATCTGGCCGAAGCCCACGGAACACCGCTGTTCGTCTACGACGAGGAGCACCTGCGAAGCCGCTGCCGCTCGGCGGTCGCCGCGTTCGGCCCCGGTGTGGCCTACGCCGCCAAGGCGTTCCTATGCATCGCCATGGCCCGCCTAGCGCACTCCGAGGGCATGTGCCTCGACGTGTCCACCGGAGGCGAGATGCATGTGGCGCTGGCTGCGGGCGTGCCCGGGGACCGCCTGGTGCTCCACGGCAACAACAAGTCGATGAGCGAGTTGCGCCGGGCGGTGGAGGCCGGTGTGGGGCGCATCGTGGTGGACAGCTTCGACGAACTCGACCGCCTGGATGCTCTGCACGTCGAGACCGGAGCGCGGCCCCGTGTCCTGCTGCGCTTCACCCCCGGTGTCGAGGCCCACACCCACACCTACCTGGTCACCGGAGTCGATGACTCCAAGTTCGGTTTCACGGTGTCGACCGGAGCGGCCGCGACCGCGATGGAGAGGGCTCGAGCCTCGAACTCAGTCGAAGTTGTCGGCGTCCACTCACATATCGGTAGCCAGGTGTTCGATGCGTCCTCGTTCGCCAAGGCCGCGGCGGTCATCGCCGAGGCTGCCGAACCGTTCGGCGTGGATGAGATATCCATCGGCGGCGGGCTCGGGGTGCCTTACGTGGCGGGCGAGTCGGCGCCCACGATCGCCGAGTGGGGTGAAGCGGTGCGCGAGGCGTGCCGGGCCGCGGGAGTGACCGCCAGCGTCACAGCCGAGCCGGGTCGCGCCATCGCAGCGGCGGCCGCGGTCACCCTCTACACGGTGGGAACCATCAAGGCGATCGAGGGAGTGCGGACCTACGTGGCCGTCGACGGCGGTATGAGCGACAACCCACGGCCGGTGCTCTACGGAAGCGGGTACGAGACCTTCCTGCCCAGGTCCGTCGATGCGCTCCGCGACCGCGTGGTGACCGTGGTGGGCAAGCACTGCGAGTCTGGCGACATGCTGGTGCGCGACGCCATGGTCCCGTCCGACATCGCGGTGGGTGACATCCTGGCCACCCCGGTCACCGGTGCCTACGGCCACTCGATGGGGTCGAACTACAACAAGGTCCGGCGGCCCGAGGTGGTGTTCGTGGCGGGCGGTGCAGCCCGTCGGGTGGTCAGACGCGAGACTTATAGCGACCTGCTGGCCTGCGACTTGCCGGACGCCTGAACGCCCCGCTGGCCACCAGGCGTCACGGTCGCGTCGCTGGGTCGCCAAGACTTGGCCAGCCGCTGCCACCATCTCGGCGCAGTCGAACTCGTTACCGGTGACGGTCGTGGCGAGGGATCCGGTGGGGGCCGGGCCGGCATGAACTCGACCGTCGGTGTGGAGTCGGCGCGGTGAGCGTTCGCCACTGGCGCAGGAAGCGAGCCGATGCCTCCTTGAGCCAGCAGCCGGGCCGCCCGCCCAGCTCCCATTTCAATGTCGTTGCCATTCAGCATGCACGACAGCTCCGTACTGAGATCCTTCGGGCATCCGAGGCGGCGCAGGTCGTCGTCATGCCACGACATCCCCGGATCCAGCAGCATCCCGGTGGACAGCTCAATGAGTGCCAGCGCCAGCGCCGACACGTCGGTGTCGAATCGGGCGGCAGTCCCCGGCAACTGCCGTCCGGGGCTGAACCGTTCGAGCGGCCCGCCGTCCGCGGGCCGGGCCGCGTCGAAATCCGCCAGCCACAGCTCTCGCTGGTGGCTCAGCAGCAGGTTGGCCGGCTTGATGTCACCGTGGACGAGGCCGGTCGCATGCACTCGGGCCAGTGCGGCCGCGGCAGCCGCCCCGACGGCTCTGACCTCGCCTTCTGGCAGGGGGCCTCGCTCATGCAGAACGTCGGCGAGCGAGCAGGCGGCGCGCTCAAGGCGCAGTCCCTGGGCGTCGGCATCCCGGAGGGGCACTATCCCGCAGCCCGCAAGATCCTGGAGATGCTGAGATTCCCGTCGAGCTGCCTCCGCCGACGAGCCGCGCTTCAAGAACAGTTGAACATCGCTGCTCATGAATATTAGTATATGTAGATGTTTTTGGAGCGGGCTGCTTCCGCGAGGTCAGCTCCGATTTGCCGAGGCCGTATCTGCTCGCCGCTAGCTTGAAGGGGTGAATTCCCTCCGGGTCGGACTACTGGGCTGCGGCAACGTCGGTGCTGCGCTCGTGACGCTGCTCGACGAGCAGCGCGCCGTGGTGGCCGCCCGCACCGGCATCCAGTTGCAGATCACGCGGGTGGCGGTCCGCTCCGCCGCCAAGGACCGGGGTCTGAGCATCGACCCGTCGGTGTTCTGCACCGACGGAGCCGACATCGTGTCGGACCCCGAGATCGACATCGTCGTGGAGTTGATCGGCGGGATCGAGCCCGCGCGCAGCCTGTTGAGAGCCGCCATCGCCGCGGGCAAGCCGGTGGTGACCGGCAACAAGGAACTGCTGGCCAACCACGGTGCCGAACTGTTCGGCGAGGCCGACGATGTCGGCGTCGACCTGCTGTTCGAGGCGGCCGTGGCTGGAGCCATACCGCTGATGCGGCCGCTGCGTGAGTCGCTCATCGCCGAGCCGGTCCAGCGGATCATGGGAATCGTCAACGGCACTACCAACTACATCCTCACCCAGATGGCCGAGCGGGGCGCCAGCTACGCCGAGGCGTTGAGCGAGGCTCAGAGCCTGGGCTACGCCGAGCGCGACCCCACCGCGGATGTTGAAGGGTTCGATGCCGGGGCCAAGGCAGCCATCATCGCCACCGTCGCTTTCGGTGAAGTGGTGGTGGCCGGCGATGTATACCACGAGGGCATTTCCCGGATCACCGCCCACGACATCGAGACGGCTCGCCGCCTGGGCTACGCGGTGAAGGCGGTGGCGGTGGCCGAGAGCGTCGGCGACCCGCCCGAGGTCGCCGTGCGGGTCCATCCCGCCATGGTGCCGATGCACCATCCGCTGGCGGGGGTGCGCGACAGCTTCAACGCAGTGTTCATCCAGGGCGACGCGGTGGGCGAGCTCATGTTCTACGGTCGGGGCGCCGGTGGTCGCCCCACCGCTGGAGCCGTGCTCGGCGATCTTGTGGACGCGGCCGTCAACCTCGCCTCGGGCGGCCCGGGCCGTATCGGGCGCCTCGGTCGGGCCCGCATCCGCTCGATCGACGAACTGCGCTCCGAGTACTACCTCGGCGTCGAGGTGGCCGACCGGCCCGGCGTGCTGGCTTCGGTGGCCGCGGTCTTCGGCAGCCACGGCGTGTCCATCCGGTCGATGGAGCAGCACGGTCTCGGCGAGGATGCCCGCTTGGTGTTCATCACCCACGAGTGCCGCGAACGTGATCTGCAGGCCACGCGGCGCGACCTCCGGGGCCTCGACGAGGTTCACGAGATCGGCAACGTCATCCGCGTCATCGGAGACGAGAACCCCCAGCAGTGACTCGTGTGAGCGACATCCGGTACGTGAGCACCAGGTCGATGCCGCCGCGCAGCGAGGGCCTAACGTTCGACGACGTGTTGCTGGCAGGGCTCGCGCCCGACGGCGGCCTATTTGTACCCGAGCCGGTGCCCGAACTGGCGGAGCACACCGGAGTGGGCGCAGGAGAACTCACCTACGCCGAGTTGGCTGCGGCCATCATGGCGCCCTACGTGGGCGGAGCGGTCGACTATGACGATCTTGTCGAACTTGTGGCCGAGGCCTACGCCACCTTCGACCACCCCGACGTGTGCCCTCTGGTCGCCCTCGACGACGACCACTGGCTGCTCGAGCTGTTCCACGGACCCACTTTCGCCTTCAAGGACATCGCCTTGCAGGTGGTGGCCAGGCTCTTCGACCACGAACTGGAGCGACGCGACGACCGGGCGATGATCGTGGCAGCCACCTCGGGCGACACCGGTTCAGCGGCCATGGAAGCGGTCGCCGACCGTGACCGCCTCGACATCGTGGTGCTGCACCCCGCCGGCCGCACCAGCGAGATCCAGCGCCGCCAGATGACCACGCTGGAGGCGCCCAACGTCCACGCAGTGGCGGTGGACGGCACCTTCGACGACTGCCAGGACCTGGTGAAGGCCATGTTCGCGGACGAGCCCTTCCGGGCCGAGATGAGGCTGGCCGCGGTCAACTCGATCAATTGGGCCAGGGTGGCGGCTCAGATCGTCTACTACGTGTGGGCCACCCGGCGGCTGGCCGACGACCGGCCGGTCACGTTCTGTGTCCCCACCGGCAACTTCGGCAACGTGCTGGCCGGCCACTACGCCCGTCGCATGGGGCTGCCGGTCGGGCGCCTGATGATCGCCTCGAACACCAACGACATCCTCACCCGGCTCATCGAGACCGGCGAGCTGGCTGCCCACGACGTGACGCCGACCCTGTCGCCGAGCATGGACATTCAGATCTCGTCGAACCTCGAGCGCCTGCTGTTCGAGCTGTTCGAAGGCGACGGCAAGGCGACCGCCGCCCTGCTCGGCCAGTTCCGGGCCGACGGACGGGTCGCGCTGAGCGCGCAACAGCACCGGCGCATAAGGGCTGAGTTCGCGGGCGACCGGCTGGACGACCCCGAGACCCTCGACGTGATGGGCCGGATCCACGCCGAGTCGCAGATGTTCATCGATCCCCACACCGCCGTCGGGGTTGGGGTCGCCCAGCGCCGGCGCCGACCCGGCGAGCTGGTGGTGTCGTTGGCTACCGCTCACCCGGCCAAGTTCCCCGAGGCCGTGGCCCATGCCACAGGACTTGAGCCCGAGTCGCCTCCGGCTCTGGCGGCCGTGGCAGGCCGCCCGGAGCGGTGCACCTCGCTGCCCAACCGGGTGGACGAAGTCAAGGATCTCGTCGCTTCGGTGCGTAGAGGCTGACACCTTCCGCCACGTTGGTCGGAGCACCGACGATCCTGCGGTGCCCGACCCGCCGGGTGGCAACACACCAAGACACGCGGCCGTAATGGTTGCAGCGGCAGCCCTTTGCTGCGTAGCCTTCCGGCGTCGCCTTGCGCCTTCGGCGTGAAGGCTGGCGCCGGCTCGTGATGCGTGCTTCGCCGAGCCGGGATGCCTGAACCCGACAAACCGGAGAACTCATCCGTGGAAGCGACCGAGATGCGGCGGTCCACCCTGCAACGCAAGGATCGTGGCGAACTCAACCAGATCGCGGCCGCGCTGGGGGCCAAGCCCTCCAGCCGGGCCCGCAAAGACGAGATCATCCAATTGATCATCGACCTGACTGCCGACGGCGCCAGGATCACCCAGCCGGCCGACGCCGATTCATCGCCCGACTCCGACGACGGCGACCCAGCGTCTTCCGACGGGGACGACCCCGCTGCGGGTCCCAGCTACGAGACCTCAGCTACGGCTGGCAACGGCGCCCAGAACGAGGCTGGCGGCAACGGCGCCCCGGCCAACCATCGCGGCGCGCCGCGCACGCCCGACCGCACCGAGGATGAGGTGGATCCGGCCAATCGCCGCCGCCGACGCCGCAACCGCGACCGTGATCGCGACCGCGACGACGGCTGGGACGGTGATCCGGTGGCGGTGTCGGGACGTCTCGACCTGCGCGACGAGGGCTACGGCTTTCTGCGGGTGGACGGCTGCTTGCCGCATCGCAACGACGCCTACGTGCCGGTCAAGACCATCCGTCAGTACGGGCTGCGTCGCGGCGACCACCTGACGGGAACGTCCAGGCCCGCCAACCGGGCAGAGAAGAATCCCGCCCTGTTGACGCTGGAGTCGATCAACGGCGGACCCGCCGAGTTGTCGGATCGTCCCGTGTTCGAGAATCTGACGCCGATCCACGCAGTGCGTCGCCTCACGCTCGAGCAGCCCGAGGCCGTCACGGCTCGGCTCATCGACCTGGTGGCGCCCGTCGGCGTCGGCCAGAGAGTCTTGGTGAAGGGTCCCAGGGGCTGCGGAGCCACCGAGGTGCTTACCTCCATCATCGGCGCCATCGAGGCCAACGAGCCCGACATCTTCGTGACGGGCCTGTTCCTTGATCAGCGGCCCGAGGACATCACCGAGGTGCAGCGCTGTGTGCGCCACGGTGATGTCGCGGCGACATCATTCGATCAGAGCCCCGAGGAGCATGTGCAGACGGCTGAGATGACCGTTGAGCGGGTCAAGCGACTCGTCGAGTCCGGGCAGAACGTGGCGCTGGTGCTCGACAGCCTCACCTCCTTGGCCCAGGCCTACAACGCCACGCTCTCCAACGCGGGACGGGCCTACAGCGGCAACGTCGAAAGCGGCGCGGTGCATATGCCCAAGAAGCTCTTCGGAGCGGGCCGCAACGTCTCCGAGGGGGGTTCGCTCACCATGGTCGCCTCGATCGTCTCGGACGGGTCGAGTTCGTTGCCGGGCGTTCTGTGCGACGAGTTCGTGGGCACAGCCAATACCGAGATCGGCCTCGACCGGTGGGCTGCGCAACTCGGACTGTTCCCGGCCATCGACGTGACCGCCTGCGTGTCGCGTGACGAGGAGCGCTTTGTCGACGCAGACGAGGTGCAGGCCCTCGGGGCGCTGCGGCTCAGCTTCATCGGCGAATCGGATGACAGAGGTCCTGGAACCGTCGTCAAAGCCCTGGAGACGGCCCTTGCCAAGCTTGAGAGCACTACCTCCAACGCGGAGTTGCTGGGTTAGCCCCACCCCGGCGAGCAGCTTGTCGCAGCCTGCGGGAGCGACGCGCGAAACTTCGTTACTTTCGGGGTTGTGACCGGCCCGCTCGACTTACAGACTGGTGCCCCGATGAAGACCGACATTCACCCCGAGTACCGGCTGGTCGTCTTCTCCGACCAGTCCGCCGGTACCTCCTTCCTCACTCGTTCCACCATCTCCACCAGCGACACCATCGAGTGGTCCGACGGCAACACCTACCCGCTGGCGAAGGTGGAGATATCCAGCGCCAGTCACCCGTTCTTCACCGGCACGATGCAGATCGTCGACACTGCCGGTCGGGTGGAGCGCTTCGAGCGGCGTTACGGCCGCCGCAAGGGCCGCGAGTAGCCAACGCCGGGTCCGCAGGCACCGACGACGATGGACTTCCCTGAGACGGATTCTCGCGCCGGTGCGGGTGATGCTCTGGCCAAGGCGTTCGAGATGATCGCCACCCCCGCAATCTTCGGCTTCGGCGGCTGGCTCCTTGACGGTCGCTTGGGCACGTTCCCGTTGGTGACCCTGGTGGCGGTGGTCGTGGTGTTCAGCTATCAGGTGTGGAGCTTCGCTCGCGCTTACGGATTGTCGATGGACGCGGCTCTCAAGAGCCGTCGGGCCACCTACCGCGGTCCTGAACAAACCGACGGCAGCCGGTGATGAACGTCATGGAGTCGGCGGTGCCCAGAGTTGAGGCCCACGCGGCCCCGCTGGACGCCTCCGACGCGCCCGAACGGGCGGTGGCTCGCGACATGGTCCGCCGTTCGGTGGTGTTCGCGGTTCCCTTGCTGGTCGGCGGCGCGCTGGGATGGGGATGGACCGGCGCAGCGTCGGTCGGGCTGGCCCTGGCTCTGGTGCTGGTCAACTTCGTGCTGGGCGCGGCCGTCATCGGTTGGGGTGCTCGCATGGGTTCGTCGGCGATGATGGCGGCCGCGATGGGTGGTTACGTCGTGCGCCTCGGTATCGTCACCGCCGCTGTGCTGCCCGTCCGACACCACGCCTGGTTCGATTTGCTCCCGTTCGCGGTGAGCCTGCTCGTCACCCATCTGGGCCTGCTGATCGTCGAGACCCGCCATGTCTCGGCCTCGCTGGCCTTCCCGGGCCTCAAGCCGCGGCCGCAGTCGGAGGGTTCGCCATGAGCGTCTTTGCTCTCGAGTTTCCGCCGGTCAGCCATCTCTTCGACTGGCCCACCATCTGGTTCGACGGCACGCCGCTGGCCATCAACAAGACGGTTCTCATCTACCTGGCTGCCACCGCAGCCACCATGGTGCTGTTCGGACTGGCCGGGCGCACCCGCGAGTCCCTGGTGCCGGTCGGTGTGCAGCATGTGGCCGAGTCGGGGGTGAACTTCATCGAGAACTCGGTGGTGATGCAGACCATCGGACCCGACGGCAAGAAGTTCATGCCCTTCCTCACGTCGATGTTCTTCTTCATTCTGTTCTCGAACATCACCGAGGTCGTTCCGTTCATCCAGTTCCCGGCCAACAGCCGCATGGCTGTCCCCATCACCCTGGCCCTGCTGGTGTGGGTCGTCTACAACGTGGTCGGCGTCAAGAGCCAGGGCGTGTTCGGTTATCTGAAGAACTCGCTGTTCCCGCCGGGTGTGCCCTGGGTCCTCTATGTGATCGTGACGCCGATCGAGCTGGTGTCCACCTTCGTGGTGCGGCCCTTCTCGCTGGCTATCCGGCTCTGGGCCAACATGGTTGCGGGCCACCTGCTGCTGGTCACTTTCGCCATCCTGACGGCGACGCTGTGGGAGTTCTTCTATGTTCCCGCGGCTCTGCCGTTCGTGATGCTCATCCTGATGACCGCCTTCGAGATTCTGGTCTCGTTCCTGCAGGCGTTCATCTTCACCATCCTCACCGCGGTCTACATCGGCGGTTCGATGCATCCCGAGCACTAGGCCCGTTGATTCGATCTGCCACCCGACCGATCCATCCGATCATCCAGTCACCACACCAACCCAGTCACCACAACAACAGGAGAACACAGTGCTAAGTCTTCTCGCACAGACCGCTCCGGGCGAGTTCCTCGACGGGCTCAGTGCCATCGGCGCCGGCCTCGGCTACGGCCTCGCCGCGGTCGGCCCCGGCGTGGGCATCGGCATCGTGGTCGGTAATGCCATCTCAGCGATGGCCCGCCAACCCGAGTCCGCCGGCATGGTCCGCACCACGATGTTCCTCGGAATCGCCTTCACCGAGGCGCTGGCCCTCATCGGGTTCGTGGTCTTCATCCTGCTGCTCCCATAAGGGAACTCGATCATGGCAAGAAAGACCCTGAGGCTCTTCGCCACCCTGGGCGCCGCGAGCGCGGTATTGCTCGCTGCGGCCGGGCCGGCAGGGGCCGCGGGTGAGACGATCGGCGGCTGCGTCCTCGAGCAGGTGCACCACGCCGAGGAGGAATACGGCAGCCTCGGTGCTGTCGAAGCGGACGAGAAGGCCTTCAAGGACTTCGAGGCGGACCTGGAGGGATGCGTCGAGGCGCCGAGTCCCATCCTGCCCGAACTCGACGAGATCATCTGGGGCGGTTTGGCCTTCGTGATCCTGTTCGGGTTCATGTGGCGCTGGGGCTTCCCGGCGGTGAAGCGGGCAATGGACGCCCGCTCCGAGAAGATCCGGTCCGACCTTGACGCCGCCGACGCGGCCAAGACCGATGCCCTGCGCACCAAGTCCGATTACGAGGCGCAGCTGGCCGAGGCGAAGACGGCCGCAGCCGCCATCATCGACGACGCCCGGGCGCAGGCCGATCAACTTCGCCAGGATCTGCAGGCTCGGGCCGAGGCCGACATCGCCGAGCAGCGGGCCCGGGCTGCGGCCGACATCGAGTCGAGCCGCCGTCAGGCCATCGACGACCTGCGCAATGACGTGGCCGCCATCGCGGTGGGCGCGGCCGAGCGGGTGGTCGGCGCCAGCCTCGACGCCGGTGTTCACCGCTCGCTGATCGACGGCTACATCGACGAGGTGGCCGCCGGGACCAGCGCCGGCAACGGTGACGGGAGCTGAGCGGAGATGCCGGCAGCCGAGTTGAAGGCTGACTTCCCCGTCCTCGCCGAGGCCTGAGCAGTGGCCGACCAGTCCGCCTCTGCCCGTATCGGTGGCTACGCCGCCGCGGTGTTGGCGATCTCGCAGGCCGAGGGCGTGCAGGCCGAAGTCGAGGACGAGCTGGCCCGCTTCGCCGAGGCTCTGCGGTCCAGCGACGAGTTGCAGTCCACCCTTGCCGACGCGTCCATCGACGTGGAGCGCCGGCTGCGCATCGTCGAGGATCTGCTCGGCGGCAAGGCTCTGCCCGCAACCGCAGCGCTGGTGTCGCTGGTGGTGGGCGCAGGCCGGGGCGGTGAGCTCGCCGAGATCATCGACGCCACCATCGACCGGGCTGCGGCCGGCCGCAACCGGCGAGTGGCCCGGGTGCGCAGCGCGGTGGAGCTCACCGGCGAGCAGCGATCCCGGTTGACCGAGGCCATCAAGGCCTCCTCAGGACTTGATGTGGAGATCCAGGCCATCGTCGATCCCAGCGTGGTCGGCGGGGTGATCACCGAGATCGGTGACGACGTGATCGACGGCAGCGTGCGCAGCCGCCTGCAGCAGATGCGAGCCGGCCTCAGCTGAGCGCGGCCCGGCCAGTACCTAGGAGATTGAGCGACCAGACATGAGTGACCAGAACACGAGCAACCAGACATGAGCGACACGGCACAACTGAGTATCGACACCGCGGACATCGCAGCCGCCATCCGCCAGAACCTGGAAGGGTTCGCCCCTGCGCTGGAGCAGTCGACGGTCGGCCGCGTGCTCGAAGTCGGCGACGGCATCGCCCGGGTTTCGGGGCTGCCCGACGCGGCCGTCAACGAGATGCTGCGCTTCGCCAACGGCGCCGTCGGTTTGGCGCTGAACCTCGACGAGACCTCCATCGGCGCGGTGGTCCTCGGTGACGTGGAGGGGATCGAGGAGGGCCAGCCGGTGCAGGCCACCGGCGACATCCTGTCGATCCCGGTGGGCGACGGCCTGCTCGGCCGGGTGGTCAACCCGCTGGGCGAGCCGGTGGACGGCAAGGGGCCGCTGACCAACCCGATCCCGAGACGCATGGAGATCCAGGCGCCGGGCATCACGGGACGCAAGCCGGTGCACGAGCCGATGCAGACCGGCATCAAGTCGATCGACTCGCTGATCCCCATCGGCCGGGGCCAGCGGGAGCTGATCATCGGCGACCGCAAGACGGGCAAGACCACCATCGCCCTCGACACCATCTTGAACCAGCGCGGCCTCGATGTGAAGTGCATCTACGTCGCCATCGGGCAGAAGGCTTCGACGGTGGCTCAGGCGGTGGCCACCCTCGAGGAGCTGGGGGCCATGGACTACACCGTGGTGGTGGTGGCGCCGGCGTCGGATCCCGCCCCCTACAAGTACCTGGCGCCCTACGCCGGGTGCGCCATGGGCCAGCACTGGATGGAGAACGGCCAGCACGCTCTGGTGATCTACGACGACCTGTCCAAGCAGGCCGAGGCCTACCGCCAGGTGTCGCTGCTGCTGCGCCGGCCGCCGGGCCGCGAGGCCTATCCCGGCGACGTGTTCTACCTGCACAGCCGCCTGCTCGAGCGGGCCGCCAAGCTCAGCGACGACCGGGGAGCGGGGTCGCTGACCGCGCTGCCGATCATCGAGACCAAGGCGGGCGACGTGTCGGCCTATATCCCCACCAACGTGATCTCAATCACCGACGGCCAGATCTTCCTGCAGGACGACCTGTTCAAGTCGGGCATCCGTCCCGCGGTGGATGTGGGCATCTCGGTCAGCCGGGTCGGCGGCGCCGCCCAGGTGAAGGCCATGAAGACCGCGGTGGGCACCCTCAAGGGCGACCTGCAGCAGTTCCGGGAGCTTGAGGCCTTCGCCGCTTTCGGCTCCGACCTCGATGCCGTGTCGAAGGCTCAGCTCGAGCGGGGCTACCGCCTCACCGAGTTGTTGAAGCAGGGGGTGAACAGCCCGCTGCCGGTCGAGGAGCAGGTGGTGTCGATCTACGCCGGCACCCACGGCTACCTCGATGGTGTGTCCATCGGCGATGTGCGGCGTTTCGAGAGCGAGCTGCTCGACTGGTTCCGCAGCCGTGAGGCTGTCACTCTGTCGGAGATCCGTGACAGTGGGGCCATCGCCGACACCGACGACTTCGATGCTCGGGTCAAAGCCTTCGCCGATCAGTTCACCGCCTCCGAAGCCGCCGCCGGTTCTGAGCCTGAGGCGGTCGGGCAGGGCGACGAGCAGGCCACGATGGTGGATGCCGACACCACCCTGCCCGAAGAGGACCTGAGCCGCGACGACGGCTGAGGCGAGGGGACTGAGGCCGAGCCGTGCCTGGAGGCAAAGAGCGGGAGCTGCGTCGGCGCATCGGCAGCATCCAGTCCACCAAGAAGATCACCCGCGCCATGGAGCTGATCGCAGCCACCCGGGTGGTGAAGGCCATGCAGAGGGCCAACGCGGCCCGGCCCTACGCCCGGTTGATCACCAGCGTGATCGAGGATCTCGCCGCCGGCGGCGCCGAGGTCGACCATCCGCTGCTGCGCCAGGCGCCCGAGGTGCGCAACGTCGGGTTCATCATCATCACCGGCGACCGCGGTCTGGCCGGTGCCTACAACACCTCGGTCATCCGCACCGCCGAGCGACAGGTGATGGCTCATGTGGCCGAGGGCAAGGGCTATTCGCTGTGCTGCGTGGGCCGCAAGTCGGCCAGCTACTTCCGCTTCCGCAACTACCGCATCGATCACGCCGTGTCGGGGTTCAGCGACAATCCGTCCTATGACGACGCTCGCCGCATCGCTGAGACGGTCAGCGAGTCGTTCTTGACCGAGGCGGTCGATCAGGTGGAGCTCGTCTACACGGAGTTCGTGTCGATGGGCACCCAGCGGGTGGTGGTTCGGCGTTTCCTGCCCCTCGTCGACACCGAGCAGATGGCCCAGGAGGGTTCGGGCACGGGCCGGGAGGGGAGCTTCGAGTTCGAACCGTCCCCCGAGGCGGTGCTGGAGGCGCTGCTGCCCCGCTACACCGAGGCCCGGCTCTACGGTGCGCTGCTCGACGCGGCCGCGTCGGAGCACGCCAGTCGACAGCGGGCCATGAAGGCGGCCACCGACAACGCCGAAGAGCTGATCACCAAGCTGTCGCGGGCCATGAACCAGGCCCGACAGGACGCCATCACCACCGAGATCATGGAGATCGTCGGCGGGGCGGAGGCGCTCAGCGGAGACACCGCCGACGTCACCGACATCGATGTCGCACTGGCATCGATGCTGGCCGGAACGGACGCATCCGCGCCGGCCGCGGCCGGTGCGCCTCCGGCGTGACGAGCTTCACACGACAAACCGTTTCGCCATACGACTCCTTCACAAGACACCACTGAGAGAAAGCCACTCACCAAATGACCATCACCGAATCGGCTCCAGAGACCGCTCTTCGCACGGGACGCATCGTCGGCATCGCCGGCCCGGTCGTGGACGTGGAGTTCCCGGCGGGCCATCTGCCCGAGATCAACACCGAGTTGGAGTTCGACATCAATGTCGACGGCACCGATGTGCGGGTGCCGGCCGAGGTGGCCCAGCAGATCGGCGACAACCGGGTGCGGGCCATCGCGCTCAAGCCCACCGACGGGCTCACCCGGGGCACCGAGGTGCGCAACAGCGGCCACGGCATCCAGGTGCCGGTGGGCGACGGCACCCTCGGCCATGTGTGGAACGTGATGGGCGAGTGCCTCGACACGCCGGGCTACGACACGCCCGACCGCTGGGACATCCACCGCCCGGCGCCGTCGTTCGACTCGCTGGAGCCGTCGTCGCAGATGTTCGAGACCGGCGTGAAGGTGATCGACCTGCTCACCCCCTACAAGCAGGGCGGCAAGATCGGACTGTTCGGCGGCGCCGGTGTGGGCAAGACCGTGCTCATCACCGAGATGATTACCCGGGTGGCCACCAACCACGGCGGCGTGTCGGTGTTCGCCGGGGTGGGTGAGCGCACCCGGGAGGGCACCGACCTGTTCTTGGAGATGGGCGAGACCGTCATGGGCGACGGCAAGACCCGGGTGCTCGACAAGGCCGCTCTGGTGTTCGGCCAGATGGACGAGCCGCCCGGCGTGCGTCTGCGGGTGGCCCTGGCCGGCGTGACCGTGGCCGAGTACTTCCGTGATGTGCAGAACCAGGACGTGCTGCTGTTCATCGACAACATCTTCCGTTTCGTGCAGGCCGGCTCGGAGGTGTCGACCCTGCTGGGGCGGATGCCCTCCGCGGTGGGTTACCAGCCCACGCTGGCCGACGAGATGGGCGAGCTGCAGGAGCGGATCACCTCCACGAGGGGCAAGTCGATCACGTCGCTGCAGGCCGTGTATGTGCCCGCCGACGACTACACCGACCCGGCGCCGTTCACGTCGTTCACCCACTTCGACGGCACCACCGAGCTGAGCCGCGACATCGCCGCGCTGGGCATCTACCCGGCGGTGGATCCGCTGGCGTCCACCTCCACCATCCTCGATCCGCTGGTGGTGGGCGAGCGCCACTATGGGGTGGCCCGCCGGGTGCAGGAGGTGTTGCAGCGCTACAAGGAGCTGCAGGACATCATCGCCATCCTGGGCCTTGACGAGCTGTCCGAGGAGGACCGGGTGACGGTGGACCGGGCCCGCAAGGTGCAGCGCTTTTTGTCGCAGCCCATGTTCGTGGCCAAGAACTTCACCGGCCAGGACGGCATCTTCACCCCGGTGTCAGAGACCATCGAGTCGTTCGAGGCGCTGGTCAACGGCGACATGGACGACCTGCCCGAGCAGGCTTTCTACATGGTGGGCGGCGCCTCCGACGTGGAGCGCAAGGCCGCCGAGTTGCAGGCCTGAGGTGCGTGAGGGCCGGGCATGGCGGTAGAGCTAGACGTCGAGTTGGTGTCGCCCGAGGAGGTGACCTACTCGGGCTCGGCCGAGATGGTGATCGTGCGCACCGTGGAGGAGGGTGACATCGCCTTCCAAGCGGGCCACGTCGCCTTCCTGGGCGTGCTGGCTCCCTGGTCGGTGGATGTGCTGCGTGCCGGGGGCGAGCGCGACTCCTTCGCGGTTCACCGGGGTTTCGTGGAGGTCGGCCACAACAAGGTCACCATCCTCTCCGACGTGTCCGAAGCGGCGGGCGAGATCGACATCGCTCGGGCCGAGCAGGCCCGCGACCGGGCCGCCGAGAGCCTCAAAGCCGACTCCGAGGACGCGGCCGCCGCCGCAGCCCTAGAACGCGCCGAACTCCGCCTCCGAGTAGCGGCTTCCTAGCGCCCGCGGGCTGCCCGACCGGCAGCAGCGAGGCTGCTTAGTGGATAGCGGTCAGATACTTCGCCTACAGGCCGCGGGCCTTACGGTGGCGGTGGCGGCCTTCTATCAGGCGCACGGTGCCGGAGCGGCTGCGCATCACCAGTGACTGGGTGTGGCAGTAGTTGGCGTCGAAGTGGACGCCATGGAGCAGATCACCGTCGGTGACGCCGGTAGCGGCGAAGAAGCAGTTGTCGGTGTTGACCAGGTCGTCCTGGGTCAATACCCGCCCCACTTCGTAGCCCCGCTCGGTCAAGGCCTTGCGCTCGTGGTCGTTGCGGGGCCACAGACGGCCTTGCAGCGCGCCGCCCATGCACTTGATGGCGGCTGCGGTAATGACCCCCTCGGGAGTGCCGCCGATGCCGAAGAGGATGTCGGCGCCGGTGTGGGGCCAGGCGGTGGAGATCGCTCCGGCCACGTCGCCGTCGGGGATCAGCCGGATGCGGGCGCCTGCCTCGCGCACCTCGGAGATCAGATCGTCATGGCGGTCGCGGTCGAGGATCACCGCGGTCAGGTCCCGCACGAACTCGCCTTTGGCCTCGGCCACCGCCTTCAGGTTGTCGGTAGGTGATTTGGTGATGTCGATCAGGTCGGCAGCCTCGGGGCCGGTGGCGATCTTCTCCATGTACACGCACGGGCCGGGATCGAACATCGTGCCCCGGTCGGCCACCGCGATCACCGACAACGCGTTGGCTCGTCCCAGCGAGGTGAGGGTGGTGCCGTCGATCGGGTCGACGGCCACATCGGTCTGGGGCAGCTGACCGTTGCCGACCCGCTCCCCGTTGTAGAGCATGGGCGCCTCGTCCTTCTCGCCCTCGCCGATGATCACGATGCCGTCCATCGAGATGTCGCTCAGCACCCTGCGCATGGCGTCCACGGCGGCCCCGTCGGCGCCGTCCTTGTCGCCCCGACCCATCCAGCGGGACGCAGCTATGGCCGCACCCTCGGTGATTCGCACCAACTCCAGCGCGATGTTGCGGTCGGGTT
This sequence comes from Acidimicrobiia bacterium, assembly GCA_022824605.1. Taxonomy (GTDB): domain Bacteria; phylum Actinomycetota; class Acidimicrobiia; order Acidimicrobiales; family Aldehydirespiratoraceae; genus Aldehydirespirator. The sequence goes on along the minus strand of JAJDZO010000406.1, from coordinate 324 downwards.
TGGGATGAGTGGAGGACACCATGAGCGCGAAGCTATCCCAAGCGCAGCACCGGCGAGTGCTCTGCCACGCCACGAGTGCCGGTCCGCTCGCTGCGGCATTGGCGGTACGTGCGGGGTGGTGGGTGGCGGGCGTGGCAAGATGGTGTGATGTGTGCTGCGTTGCGCGACCGGTTCCGCCGAGCCGGAGGGGAACGAGAGCCTGAGCCCGCCCCTTCCGACGAGAGCCAGCGAGACGTTGGAGACGCCGATAGTGGCGCTGCGGGCGATGTGGATGTCGACGACGGCGGCATTGCCGAAGGCGACGAGGCCGGGGAGTGGTTGGCC
>JAJDZO010000350.1 GCA_022824605.1 Acidimicrobiia bacterium | reverse complement strand
CAGCACCCCGCCGTCGGGTGCGGTGCCCTTGAAGTTGCCGTGCTTGAACACGTCGCCGCAGCGGTCCACGCCCGGACCCTTGCCGTACCACATGCCCACCACGCCGTCGTGACGGGCGAGCGGTCCGAGCAGGGGCTCCTGGCTGCCCCACACTGCGGTGGCGGCCAGTTCCTCGTTCACCCCCGGCACCCACACCACGTCGTGGGCTTCGAGCAGGGCCATATTGCGCTCGATGGTGAGGTCGACGGTCCCCAGCGGCGACCCCTGATACCCCGAGATGAAGGTGGCGGTGTTGAGGCCCCGAGCAGCGTCGGCCCGATGCTGGTCAAGAGGCAGCCGCACCAACGCCTGAACCCCAGTAAGCAGCACCCGCCCAGAGACAAGCGTGAACCTCTGATCCAGATCAAAGTCCCCGCCCCGTGCCGCAGCATCGAGAATCACTCGATGGCTCCTATTCGCCGTACGGGTGTTCGAGGCCGGACTGGCAGCGCCGTAGTGCGCCCCGCGGCCCCAGGGCTGGCTCCACGAATGCACAGGATACTCAGATGCCCGCAACCGCCTATGAGTCGGGCAGTCTCGGCACCTTGGCGTGGGCGTACTGCCGACATTGATGGTCAACCGATGATTCGGCAGTACTCGGGGGTGATGTTCTCGGTGAGCATGTCCATCCAGGCGGGGCGCTGCTCGATGAGGCGGGCCACCACGTTGCGGTGGTTCTCCCGGTTGTTCCAGGTGCCGATCAGGTAGAAGCGCTCGGGATCGTCCTCGCTCTGGTACAGCACGCCCTCGTGCACGATGCCCGGCGTGGTGTGGACGATGTTGGCGTCGCTGTGGTCCCAGGCCTCGAAGGCGTCGATGAAGTCCTGAGCCCGACCCGGCTTGGCCTGCAGCGTGTAGTGGAAGGCGAAGGAACCCTCAGGCAGGTCCCTCAGCAGCGGGTTGGCGTGGTCGTCGTGATGATCCCCCGACACGGGCTCCCCCTAGGTGGCGGCGGTGAAGGCGGCGGCCGCGGCCTTCGAGCACACCACATCCTCGGCGTGCTTCGCGCCGGAGATTCCCAGGGCGCCCACCACGGTGCCGCCCGATGTGGTCAACGGCTCGCCGCCCTCCACGGCGAGGATGTGGTGACGGGCGATCATGGGCGGGCCGAGAGAGTTGTCCTTCTGGAAGTAGTCCGAAAGCTCGCCGGTGTCACGCTTGAAGGTGAGCGCGGCGACCGCTTTGGCGATGGCGTTCTCGAGGGCTATCTCCACCACGTTGTCCATGCGATGCACCAGAACGAGGTTGCCGGTTGCGTTGACGATGGCCACGCAGATACCCAACTGCTCCTGCTCTGCGGTTGAGAGGGCCACATCGGCCGCGAGCTTGGCGCCGGCGAGTGTGAGGGTCTCGACGTTCATTGTGTTGGTCACGTTGTACTCCTGTGCTGGTGTGTGGTCAGGGATTCTGGTCGGTCAGGTTCGAGCCGCGCCGCGAGGACCGCGGCATGAGGCGTTGGGCGGGTCAGCGCTTGATCTGAATGATGGCTTCGACCTCGACGGAGGCGCCAAGCGGGAGCTCGGCGACGCCGATGGCGGAGCGGGCGTGGCGGCCGGCGTCGCCGAACACTTCGATCATCAAGTCGCTGGCGCCGTTGATCACCGCGGGCTGCGCGCCGAAGCCGGGCGCGCTGGCCACGTAGCCGGTGAGGCGCACCACTCGCAGCACCTCGTCGAGGCTGCCGAGATGCTGATGCACCGACGCCAGGATCGCCTCGGCCGCGCCGCGGGCACTGGCCCGACCCGCCTCGACGTCCATGTCGGCGCCGACTCGACCGGCGTGAGCGATCCCGCCGCCTCCGGGGGCCAGCGCGATGGAGCCCGACACGAACAGCGTGTCATGGACCTGCGCCACCAGGTCGAAGTTGCCCGCTCGCAGCAGGGGCATGTCGAGATCGACGCCGGCGTCGCGGGCCGCCTGCTCGTAGGACATGTCGGATCCTCCCGTGACCGTCCGGCGAATGTCGTATACCGACCCTACCGCGCCCAGGGGCCGAGCGAATAGGCCGCCGGAGGCGAGCACCGCAGGTGCGGCGAGCAAGGCCCCTCCCCAGGGCCGAGCGGCCCGTGAGCGGAGTGAACAGGAGCGGTTGGAAGGCCGAGCGGCCCGTGAGCGGAGTGAACAGGAGCGGTAGACACGGCGAACCGCGCCGACTCGGGCCTAGCCGCACCCGGCCGCTAGCTTCCCGCCTCATGGATTTGGGACTGGCAGGACGCAGGGCGATCGTGTTCGGCTCCACCGCGGGGCTGGGACGAGCCACCGCGGAGACCCTGGCTGCCGAGGGCGCTCGGGTGGCGGTGTCGGGGCGCCGAGCCGATGTGGCCGCCGAGGTCGCCGCGTCGCTGCCCGGCGCGGTGGCCGTGACCGGCGACCTGACCGTCGACGGCGAGCCGGCCCGCATGGTGGATGAGGCCGCTTCCCTGCTTGGCGGGCTCGACATCTGCGTGGTCAACACCGGCGGTGGCACCCCCGGGGGCATGACCGAGGTGTCAGCCGAGGACGAGGTTGCCGCCTACGAGCGGATGCTGAAGCCCGCACTGGCGGCATCGCGTGCCGCGACACCCCACTTGCGGGCCGGTGGCGACGGGCGCCTGGTGTACATCACCGCCCGCTCGGTGGTGGAGGCGTCGCCCGAGTTGGCCCTGTCGGGGGTGTTCCGCAGCGGGGTGGCGGCCGCGGCACGATCTCTGGCGATCGAGTTGGCGCCCGACGTGCTGGTCAACGTGGTGGTGCCCGGCCAGTTCGACACCGGCGCACTGGCCCGCACCCAGCAGGCCCGGGCCACCGCTGAGGACACCACCGCCGAAGCGGTGCGCGAGCGCCACCGGGCGTCGATACCGCTGGGACGTTTCGGCCGGGCCGCCGAGCTGGCCGACGTGATTGTGTTCCTGTGCAGCGCCCGGGCCAGTTTCGTGACCGGATCGGTGGTGCGCGTCGACGGAGGCGCAGTCATCGGCTACTGACCGATTCTCCGCTAGCAGCGTTGGACCGCTCAGCCGGTATACAGAGCGCGATGAGGATCGCGGTGCTGGTCAAACAGATCCCTGCTCCGGTCGAGTTCCGTATGCATGAGGGGCGGCTGGTGCGCGACGGGGTGCCGCTGGAGGTCAACGCTTACTGCCGCCGGGCCAATGCCAAGGCGGTGGAACTCGCCGGTGCGGACGGCGAGGTGGTGGTGTTCACCATGGGCCCGCCCGCGGCCGTCGACGCCTTGCGCGAGATGATCGCCTGCGGAGCGGACCGGGGTGTGCACCTCTGCGACCCGGCCTTCGCGGGAAGCGACACCCTGGCCACCGCGGTGGCGCTGGCCGCGGCGGTGCGGCGAGAGGGCCCGTTCGACCTGGTGCTGGCCGGGCTCAACTCGCTCGACTCCGACACGGGCCAGGTGCCCGTCGAGGTGGCCGAACTGCTGAGCCTGCCCTTCGCGGCCGGAGTCCGAGACCTGGAGGTGGACGCCGCCCGCTTCACCGCCCGGCTGGAGACCGACGACGGCTACAGCACGATCACCGGCGCGCTGCCCGTAGCGCTGTCCACGGCCGAGCGGCTCTGCGCTCCGTCCGAGGCCCCTGTAGACGAGTATTCCAAGGTGGGCGACGACCGCATCACCCGGCTGGGCGCGACCGATCTCGACGTAACCGCCGAACAGATCGGCGCGACGGGTTCGCCCACCTCGGTCGGTCCGGTCCGGATGCTGACCGCCACCCGCCGAGCGTTGCGGGCGTCGTCGGTGACCGAGGCGGTGGACCTGCTCGAAGAGTTCGGAGCGTTCGACGACGGTCCGCCCGCCGAGAGCGGTGCGGCGCCGGCCAGTGCGACTCTGCTGGCCAGCGGCCCCGACGGTACAAGCCCCACCCCGGGCGAGAACTCGGTGTGGTGCTTCTTCACCGAGCCGGGGGTCGGTGCCGAACTGCTGGGCGAGGCCGCTGAGCTGGCCGCCTGGATCTCGGGCATGGTTACCGCGGTCACCAACATCGTCGACGAGTCGGCGTGGGACGGGTTGGCCGCAGCCGGCGCCGACCGTCTGCTGGTGGTGCCCGAAGCCGCCGAGCCGTCTGAACTGGCCGAGGCTCTGGCCGCCGTCGCGGTCGAGCGGCTTCCCTGGGCGCTGCTGGTGGAAGGCACCCGCTCGGGCCGGGTGGTGGCCTCCATCGTGGCTGCTCGGTGTGGCTGGGGGCTCACCGGCGACGCTGTCGGGTTGGAGGTCGGCCCCGACGGCCGGTTGGTGGCCTGGAAGCCGGCCTTCGGCGGCCGGCTGCAGGTGCCGATCCTGTCACGCTCGCCGGTTCAGATGGCCACCGTCCGACCCGGCGTGCTGGCGGCGCGGCCGCCCCGTGAGAACCCTCCTGCCCTCGATCCCCAGATGCTGGCAGCACCCGAACCGTCACGGCTTCGCACGGTCTCGGTGGTGCGCGAAGACGACGACTCGGGCGAGCTGCGCCGAGCCCGCACGGTGGTGGCTGTGGGGGTCGGCGTGGATCCCGACGGCTACCCGGTGATCGACGAGTTGCGGGCCGCCCTCGGGGACGCCGCGCTGGGCGCCACCCGCAGGGTCACCGACCAGGGCTGGGTGCCTCGCGGCCGCCAGATCGGGGTGACCGGCCACGCGGTGTCGCCACGCCTTCTGGTGGCGGTCGGCTCCAGCGGCCGCTTCAACCACACCGTCGGGATCCGCAACGCCGGAGTCATCCTGGCCGTCAACTCGAACCCGGAGGCCGAGATCTTCGATCAGGTCGATGTGGGCATCGTCGGTGAGTGGCAGACGGTCGTGCCGGAGTTGACCGCCGAACTCACCCGGCGCGTGTTCTAGGTTCTCACCCATGACGCCGACGACATCGCGCAACGCAGCCCACGCCGATCTGATCATCGAGAACGCCTACGTCGTGACCCTCGACAGCGGCCGACCGGTCATCGTTGACGGATCGGTCGCAGTAGTCGGCGAGACGATCACCGCGGTCGGTCCTGCCCGTGAGATCAGCGCCCAATTTCCGCAGGCGGCAGCCCGAATCGACGCTTCGGGATGTCTGGTGATGCCCGGCCTGATCGACGCCCACACGCACCTGTTCCAGGTGTTGGGCCGCGGGCTCGGCGACGGCCTCGAGCTGATGGCCTGGCTGCGCCAGTTCATGCTGCCGCTCGCGACGCACATGACCACGACCGACGCTGAGGCCGCAGTGAGGTTGAGTGCGCTGCTGGCCGTGCAGGCCGGGACGACTGCGGTGGTGGACAACCATTACGCCCCCACCGACACCGACACCATCCTGGCCGTCGCCCAGGCCATCGAGGACGTCGGACTGCGCGGCGCGGTGGCTCGAGGCACCTTCGGCCCCCGCACTGTCGGCAGTGACCGGATGGGCGTGCCCGACGAACTGCACTGCTACCCCTCCACCACCGAACTCGAGATCACCGCCGAATGCCTCGGCGAGCGCCCATCGGGCTCGCGGGTGGAGATCTGGCCGATGCCCGAGAACATCTCCTACGTCGACCTGGACCTGATCGCGCAGTGCGCGGTCCTCGCCGACGAGCAGGACCTCAGGTGGCAGGCGCACTGCAGCGAAGCCCTGGCCGAGGTCGTCATCTTCGAGGAGGTGTACGGAGAGCGGCCCGTCGCATGGTTGGACCGTGCTGGGCTGCTGGGCCCTCGAACCACCCTGGCCCACGCCATCTGGCTGGACGACGCAGAGATCGAGGCGATGGGCGCGGCCCGAGCCTGCGGACTGCACCAGCCGGTGTGCAATCAGGTGGTGTCGTCGGGAGTGATGCCCATGCGCGAGCTGCTCGACGCGGGCGCCACCGTCGCTCTGGGCACCGACGGCCTGGCGGTCAGCGGCCAGAGCATGTTCGAAGCGATGAAGTCGGCGTACGCAATGCATCGTCTCAGCCGCATGGACGCCACCTGGCCCCCGGCCGAGACGCTGCTGGAGCTGGTGTGCGGCCACGGTGCCCGGGTGCTGGGCCGACATGTCGGCGTGATCGAGACGGGGGCGCTGGCCGATCTGGTGGTGATCGACATGAGCACACCCCGGTTCCAGCCCGCACACCGGCCGGTGGCGATGCTCGCCTTGATCGGCCACGGCGCCGACGTGCGTGACGTGGTGATCGGCGGCGAGCTCGTGGTGCGCGACGGCCGGTCCACCCTCGTCGACCACGACGAGGTGATGGCCAAAGCCGGCGAGGCCGCGGAGCGGGTGGCGGACGCAGCCGGCCTGCACCCGCTGCGAACTGCATGGACGCAGAGGTGACCCAGAAGCGAGCCACCTGAGAGGCAGCGCGGATAGGTGCAGACCCGTCGCATCGTGACGGGGTGACTCCCGCTCTTGTTCGCTGCGCTCACGGGCCGCTCGGGCCACGGCCTCGCCCGTATGCGCCGGATTGGTCCGCCTATTCGCTCGGCCTCTAGGAGCCTCGTCTCGTGATTCGGCCTGCAATGGGGTTGAATAGAGGCATGAGGCTCCGTTCGCGGGCGCGCGCCGTGGTGCTGGTGCTGGCGGCGACGGCGATCCTCGCGGCGGGGTGCGGTCGTTCGGGGTACGACTACGTCGAGAACGACGACGAGACCGTCTTCTTGAAGATTCCCGAGGACTGGCAGGTCGTGTCCGAGGGCAACGTGGATTTCGCCATCACCCCCGACGGCAACTACCCGCAGATCCTGCCCGGTGAGGACGTCCTGGCCTGGCGGGCCCAGTTCGACGCTGCTCCCGACACCAATTCGCTCGACTATGTGGCCGGGTTCGTGGAGGTCCAGCCGGTGGATCGCCGCATGCGTTCGCAGCTGAACCTCGCCGAGTTCTTCCCCATCGACCTGGAATCGGCGGCCGGCGAGATCGAAGTGGTGCGCCACGACCTGGTCAGTGCGGGAGACATCTCCGGGCATCGCATCGCCTGGAAGCAGCTCACCCCGGACGGCCGGACGATCATGGGCGACCGGCTGGTGTTGACCAACAGCCTCAACAGCGTGGTGTACACCGTCGGTCTGGGCTGCACGGTCGGCTGCTACAACGCCAACGCCACGGCCATCGACGAAGTCATGCGCACCTTCACGGTGGAGGACTGAGACCGTGCGGCTGTGGCCCAAGCGCAATAGCACCAAGACGGCATCGCAGACCGAATCGGTGCTGACGCTCGGTTCGACCGCGTCGCGGCCTCGTGACGCCGACCGCCTCACCCGGCGGCGTCTGGATCCGTGGGACCGGTCCAAGTACCTGATCCTCGGGTCGGTGCTGCTCGCGTTCTTCTGGTGGCAGAAGCTCAGCTCCAACCCGATCAAGTCGGTGGCCGACGGATTCTGGGAGACCGTCGAGCAGCAGGCCTGGGTGTGGATCCTGTTGGCCCTCGAGGTGTTGCGCCAACTGCATTTCGTGGTGGCCGAGCACTGGTCCGGCTACTACCGGTTCTGGAAGTTCACGGTGTTCGGACGGGTCGAGAACCGCCAGTCCCGCATGGACCCCTGGGTGCGGTTCCGCATCGGGCGGGTGCTGAGAATCCTGTTCTGGCTGCTGCTGTTCGGCGTGATCATCGGCCAGTTCACCGACCAGAACCCGGTGGCCGCCCTCATCGGCCTGCCCGGACTGCTCAACAGCGCGCTGCCGTGGGCGGCCCGACTGATCATCTACCCGCTGCTGCTGATCAGCCAGTTCGTGCTGCTGTTCTGGTTCCTGTCACGCGGCGGCGTGGAGACCTACTTCCCCGACGACATCGACACCCGCTTCGACGACGTGTGGGGCCAGGACCCGGTGAAGGAGCGGGTGCGGGAGAACCTGATCTTCCTGGAGAACCCCGAGTCCATCGAGGAGGTGGGCGGCTACGCCCCCGGCGGCATCCTGCTGTACGGTCCGCCCGGCACCGGCAAGACGCTGCTGGCTGAAGCGGCCGCCGGCGAGACCGGCAAGCCGTTCGTGTTCGTGGAGCCCGGCGCGTTCATGAACATGTTCTTCGGGGTGGGCATCCTCAAGGTGAAGGGCCTGTTCCGCAAGCTGCGCAAGCTGGCGCTGCGCTACGGCGGCGTGGTGGCCTTCTTCGACGAGGCCGACGCCTTGGGCAACCGGGGAGCGGCGGTGGGCGGCGACGGCCAGTTCGGCTCCGAGAGGTTCGCGGCGTTCCTGCGCGACGCCACCGAGGCGGGCTCGTCGTACCCGTACCTCTCGCCTGGCGCGCAGCAGGCCCTGCACGAGGTGGCGCTGGGTGGTTACGAGCAGGCCGGTTCGCTGGGCGCCTACGGGGGCTCCGGTTGGGACGGTCCCCGGCGGGAGTCGGTCATGATGATGGGCGGCGGCGGTGGCGGCATGGGCACGCTGCAGGCTCTGCTGGCCGAGTTGTCGGGCCTCAAGAAGCCCCGCGGTTTCTTCAACCGGATCGTGCGCAAGATGCTGGGGATGCGGCCCAAGCCGCCCCCCAAGTACCGCATCCTGGTGATGATGGCCTCCAACCTGCCCGAGGCTCTCGACCCGGCCATGCTGCGACCGGGGCGCATCGACCGGATCTACAAGGTGGGCTATCCCACCCAGGAGGGCCGCAAGCGCACCTACGAGGGCTACCTCGACAAGGTCGACCATGTGCTCACCGACGACGACGTCGAGAAGTTGGCCACGATCACCCCCTACGCCACTGGGGCCACCATCAAGGACATGGTCAACGAGGCGTTGATCACCGCCATCCGCGACGGCCGTCGGGTGATCACCTGGGCCGACATGATCAAGGCCAAGCAGCTCAAGGAGCACGGCCTGGCCGACGACTTCGACTATGTGGAGCACGAACGCCACGCCCTGGCCATCCACGAGGCCTGCCACGCGGTGGCCCTGCATCGGGTGAGCCGGCATCGCATGATCGATCTGGCCACCATCGAGCGCCGGGGCCAGGTGGGCGGGTTCGTGTCGCACATCCCGCCTGAGGACCGCTTCACCCACTGGCGCTCGGAGTATGAGGCCGACCTGGAGGTGTCGCTGGCGTCGTTGGCCGGCGAGCGGCTGTTCTTCGGCGACGACAACTCCTCGGGGGTGGGCGGCGATCTGCGCAACGCCACCCAGCTGGCCACCATGATGGCCGGCTACTGGGGCATGGGCGACACCTTGGCCAGCCACGCCGTGCAGCGCCAGTTCGGGATCGGCGGTGGGCAGCGCAAGCGCGGCGACGACAAGGATCCCGAGCAGGAACTGCTGCATTCCGGCCTCGGCGACCAGATCGAGCAGCGCCTAGCCGACCGCTATGAGGCGGCCCGGTGCCTGCTGGAGGCCAACCGCATCGAGGTGCTGGCGGTGGCCCATGCGCTGGAGACCCACAGAACGATCACCGGCGAGGACGTGAGCGCCATCGTGGACCGCGGCGTGGGGCCGTTCCTCGACGGCGGGGGCTACTACACCGCTGAAGCGGTAGAGGCTCTCGAGGGCTACCACGCCGCCGTGCTGGAGTTGCGCCGCACCGGGGAGATGCAGCTGCCGCCGTTGCCGACCATCTCGGGGATCTCCGGCCGCCTGGTCGAGACGGTGTCGGCGCCTGCCCCCGTCCCCGTCGGTGCCGGTGCCGCCGCCGGCTCCGAGTCCTCCACCCCCAACGGCTCAGACGACCACGCCCTCTGACGGCAACCGTCAACGCGGCACAGGGGTCAGGGGTTGGCTCCCATGCGGATCAGGCGCCGCCGGCCGGCGTCGGCGGCCAGGGCGGCCAGCAGGGCGCAGGCCGCGATCATCAGGAACCCGGCGGTGTAGGAGACCCGGTCCACCAGCAGGCCGAACGCGAACGGTCCGATCACGCCGCCGACGTTGAGCCCGCCGGAGGTCATGCCGGTGGCCGCGCCGGGCGAGTCCCGGTAGGCCCGCACCACGGTGTGCACGATCAGGCCGCTCCAGGCCCAGCCCACCCCCAGCGCGAACATGGCACCCACCGGCACCAGCACCTTCGCGCCGGTGGCCGCAGCCAGATAGCCCAGCGTGCTCACCCCCAGCAGGACCGACACGAACTTGAGGTGCCCGGTCTCGTAGTTGTCGGCTAGATAGCCCCCAGCGGTCCTGGTGAGGATCACCAGGACGCTGGCCGCGGCCAGAAGGTGCCCGGCCAGTCCCTCGTCGATCCCGGCGTCGGTGGCGGCCGACACGAAGAACGCGGCCATGGTGGTGGCCGCGGCCGAGCCCAGCGCGGCGGCCAGCATCAGCATGTTCAACGGCCCGTAGTCGATCTCGCTCAGGCCCCGCGACGCGCCCGCGGTGCGCACCGCCCGACCCGCCGCCGCCCCGTACGGCGGTGCCAGCAAGTACCCGACCAGGGGCACCACCAGCGCGATGGCGAAGGCCCAGCGCCATCCCAGGGTGAGACCTACGGCTGGCACGGCCAGCCCGGCCAGGAACACCGACAGCGGCACAGCCGCAGCCTGGATGCCGAAGGCGAACCCGTGACGGTGCAGCGGCACGCCCCGGGCCACCATGGTCTTGGTGCCGGGCCCGGCGATCGTCAATCCGATCGCGCCCACGGCCAGGGCGGCCAGCAGGGCCCAGTAGGAGCGAGCGGCCACCGCGATGCCGCCCAGCGACACCACGCTGAGCGCGTTGGAGACCCGCAGCGACCGCTGCGGTCCGAGACGGTCGGTGAGAGTCCCGGCGTGGGGGGAGGTCACCGCGGCCAGCAGGAAGAAGAAGGCCACCGCCGTTCCCAGGCCGGCCTCGCCGAAGCCCAGGTCGTCGCCCATCTGCAGCGCCAGCGCGCCCAACCCGAAGGCGGGCAGCATGGCTGCCGTCTGCGACGACACCGACGAGATCAGCGAGACGACCGGCCGGGCCCGCTCCTCGCGGAGCCCGCCGAACGGCGGGGAGGTCACTGGATGGTGCGGGTGCCGAAGTTGTCGCGCAGCACCATCCCCGCTTCGGCGATGGCGCCGAGGTCGGTGGCGTCGTGCATGTTGAAGATCAGCCCGTCGAGTCCGGCGTCGAACAGCGCTGCCACCTGCTCGCAGATCCCGTCGCGGTCGCCCTCGATGGCGTAGCCCCGGTACTTCTCCATGCTCATGTTGCGTGTCGAGCGCAACTCCGCGCCGAGCCGGGCCGCGTCGGCTGCGGTGTCGGCCATCACCAGCGCTCCCAGGCGGGTCTTGGAGATCTCGGCGGGGTCTCGTCCGGCCCGCTCGCAATGGGCTTCGAGAACGTCGAGTTTGTGGCGCACTCCGGCCGGGTCGCCGAAGATGTTGCAGGCGTCGGCGTAGCGGGCTGCGATGGCCAGCGTGCGCCGCTCGCCCGCTCCGCCCACCAGTATCGGCGGCCCGTCCGGGTTGATCGGCCGAGGCCGGTTCAAGGCTCCTTCCACCCGGTGACGCTTGCCGGAGAAGGTGGCCGGACCGCCGCCGAACATGGCCCGGCAGATCTGCACCGTGTCTTCCAGCCGGTGCATGCGCTCGCCTACCGGCAGGAATTCGTAGCCGTAGGCGACGTGTTCGGCCTCGTACCAGGCGGCGCCGATGCCGAGCACCGCCCGGCCGCCCGACACGATGTCGAGGGTGGTGACCGTCTTGGCCAGCAGCGCCGGGTTGCGGTAGGTGACGCCGGTCACCAGCGCACCGAGCCGCAGGGTGCGGGTCCACGGGGCCAGTGCGGCCAGCAGCGTGTAGGGCTCCAGCATGGGTTCGTCGGCCGATCCCATGGGCGGGATCTGATGGAAGTGGTCCATCACCCAGAGCGAGTCGAATCCGCTGTTCTCTGCCGTGGCCGCGGCCGCGCACACTGCGCTGAACATGTCGGAGTCGTCCACGCCGGTGTAGGTGAAGCTCGGGATGTTGAACCCGAACCGGGTAAGCGTCATGAATCCTGTATACCGGATTCTCCCACACCTACGCCGGTAGGGTCGTTGGACCCATGACTCTGCGACGCCAGCCAAGCCAAGGAGCCCGACCATGACTGTTGATGAACTGTCGCTCAAGGAGTGGGTGGACCGGTTCTCTGCTCATGTGGCCAACGTCCGCTACGACGAGGCGGCGGCCATGATGGACCCCGAGGTGAACAGCTTCAGCACCTGGCAGGACGTGGTGGTGGGGGTGGACAACTTCGTCAACGGGCAGTGGCGCAACGTCTGGCCCACCATGACCGACTTCGTGCTGCTCACCGACAAGATGCGCTGCCGAGTGTC
>JAJDZO010000197.1 GCA_022824605.1 Acidimicrobiia bacterium | reverse complement strand
CTCCTGGTCCGTCAAACGACGAACCCGCAATGGTTTCGACATCCCCCAATCCCAGCACCCACAAACCCCAAAGTGGTGGACGCGACCCCCACAAACGTTAGTGGACAGAGCACTAGCCGACGAGTCATTGGCCGACGAGATGACCGAAGACCTGCCGCGGAACTGATCCACGCGCAAGCACTTCGGCCACCATTCTCCGGGCATATCAGGGTGCGGCCCGCGGGCGGGCTGTCAGTTGGGGCCGGCGTGGGCGGTTCGGGTTGCTCGGCTGGCTTGTAGAACTGCCCTGGCACGGGCCGGGCCGGTTCGGGGGCTGGGTGGCTGACCTGCTGGGGTTGGCTCGCGCCGGGGGCCGCGGCGGATGGTCCCGACGTTGTCCCCAACGGAGCTGGGTGGCGGGTGTGCTGGGGGCAGTCCGGGATCGGGGCCGGCGCGGGCAGTCTTGATGGCGTCCGCGGCTGTTGTTCGGGGGTCGGGTCCGGGCGGCTGTGTGAACAGGGCCAGGGTGTCGGGTGGGGGTTCGGGTTCGCAAGTGGGTGTGAAGAGTTGCGGGGCAGCGATGATCGGCGGGGGCTGTTCGGGCATGTGGGCGGGGCCGTAGTGGATCCGTTCCGGCGGGTGGAGGGTGTGGTTGCCGTCGGGGCTCTTGTGGATTTGCCAGCCGTCGTGGTGGATGAGCTGATGGCATTCCCAGCAAGCGGGCACGAGATTCTCGACGTGGGTTTGGCCGCCGCGAGAGACGGGGTTGATGTGATGGGGCTGGCAGATCGCGAAATTGGCCCCGCAGTGGAAGCAGCCTCCCCATTTGGCTTTGAGGATTCGCCGCTGGGTGGCGGTGGCGTCGCGGCCTGCGGTGGTCTGCCAGACCGGCTTTCCGCTGCGGTCGAATATGACGCCGGTGATGGTCGCGTTGCAGCCGAGCTCGTCGAGAACGGCCTCGGGAAGCCTTGATCCGTCGGGGAGTTCGCCGATGAGTCTGCCGGTGTCGTCGTCGACGTGAGCAACGACGCAGATGTCTGCGAACGGTCGGCCCGACCCGCGGGTTGCGGCGTCAGCCGAGCCGGTGTTGTCGCCTGAGGCTTCCGGCCGTCGGGTCGCGGCGTCGGCGGAGTCGGCGCTGTCGCCTGAGGCCTCCGGGTGTCGGGTCGCGGCGTCGGCCGAGCCGGTGTTGTCGCCCGAGGTGCCGAAGCGCCCGGTGTCGCCGTGGCCCGTTGCGGTGAGGTTGTCGAGGGCGTCGGCGAGGCATTGCGGGAACCGGCGCCGATCCCCTTTGGCGGCGGTGTGTTGGTCCGCAGAGTGCAGTTTGCGGGCGTGGTGGTGGAGCCGGTTGGCGATGCGTTTGCCGGTCACGGGGTCGAACTCTCCGTGAAGATGCACCATCCCGTCGTCGCCGTCGTAAATCCGAACGCTGCGCCTGGCGCGCATGCGCTGGTAGTCGGCTTCGCCACCGTCTCCTTGGCGGTCTGCGGTCCAGCGTCGGGCCTCGCGGGTGAACTGGTCGGGGCGCAGCGACTCTGCCTTCGCCAGCAGGCCAGGGTCGGCCTCGACCGTTTGAGCGTCGGTCTTGGAAATCGCTTCCGCGAGGCGGCGGGCGTTGGCCTGTGGCACCCGCCCGGACTCGACTGCTTCACGCACCGCGGGGGAGGCCTGGATCGTCGCGGCGGTCTTGATTTGGCTGTGGGCCTCTTGGCGGGTGAGCCCCGCAGAATCAGCGAGCACCTGAGCGCCGCGGTCGCCGTGGCGTTCACGCCCCGAGACTGTCGCCGCCGCAGACGTCTGCGCCGCCGAGATCATCGCCGCGGCCCGTCGGGCGGCGGCGAGCATCTCGCGCAGTTCCGCGCACGAAGCGGCGCCCGCGTTGACCAGGGTCAGCATCTCTTTGGCGGCGGCCTCAACCCGGCGGGCGGCTTCGATTAACACGAACAAGAGTATGCCATAGGGCTGTGACACCTGTCAAGTATTTCCATGATTTATAAGGTATTGACAGTGTTTAACGGTCGGGCTCAGCGAGCGGCCCGTGGCGGGGCGGAAACACAGGCGACAAGGCCCGACGACCGGCCGTCCTCGGAGCCTGTCTCTCAGAATGCAGAACAGAAATCCGCCAAAGTGCTATTTCGACGCTGGCGCACATCGATCCGGTCAAGGATCGGAGTAACTTTGTCCTCAGTTCACAGGCGCTGGACAATTCTGGTCTTCTCGACTACGAAGATGAACGGACCCGGTGAACAGCACGCCCTGGTGATGGCGTCGAGATTGTCAATGAACCGTTTGGCCATCTCGGGTGCGGTGAGTCCCTGGCGTGCCAGACAGAAGCAACGCACGGAGAAGGCTTGCACGACCGCTCGCTCACGCGGGTTCCTTCTGATGGCCTCGTCCTTCATGAAGACGGCCAGGCCTCGCGTGCCGGCCAGCCTCAGCCACTCGATGTCCTCAACGGCTTCGTCGTCGGGCATTCCGTAGTGCTCAGCGAGCGTCACCAGTCGAAGTCCCTCGGCTCGGAGCAGTCGAGGAACCGCCACTCGACCCAGGCTGCGGTCCAAGAAGAGGTCAGGCAGCCCTGCGGGATGCGACACGCACCAAGTCCTCGATCTGTTCGGGCGGAGCGCCGAACTCATCGGTCAGTTCAGCCAGTGACTGGCCCGACCAGAACCTGTCGAGGACATCGGAAACCCTGGCGCCGCCTCGCGCGAGAATCGGGTGCCCGAACGCTCGGAGAGGGTCGGCAAGCACCTCGGCCCGGGCGTAACTGGGCAAACGGATGCGCGACGCGTATTGGTCGGGCCCGTACTCGATGTTGACTAGGTATTGCTCGAGAACCTCTGCGAACACACGCTGTCCTCGGCGTACAACCACCAACTCCATGACAAGCGGGGCGGTGTCGATGTCGGCGCTTCTGAGCGCGTAGTCGAACAACAGCTCTGCCCCGTCGGTGTACAGGCGCTTCGATGCCAGCGCGTGGTCGATGCCGATCTGATGATTCAATTCGTCGAGTGCAGGACGGATTCGCTGCATCGGCACTCCACTTCGACGCACCGCGGCCACCACGTAAGCTTCCGCCAGACCCACGAACGGGATCGACGGCGCCCCAGCCGCCTCAGGCTCCAGCCAGGTGATGACCGGATCGCCGGTCACCGTGGGGCGATCAGGGAACCGACGAACATATCCCTTCGCCCAGGATGACAAAGTGGACGACGGCACATCCAGGATCCGCGCAGCCTCGGCCCTGGTGTACAAGGGAACGTCGAAGCGGGGATCCACCAGCGAGTCCACGACTTGTTGCGGGCCCATGGTCGTCCCTCCGTCACTCTCGCCGTTGATGCACAAGCTAGCGGGCGAAGCGTCCGTGTCGGGTGACCGACACGGAGCAACCGGATCAGGGGCGGGGGCCGAACTCGGGGCGTTCGGTACGGGTGCGCTTGAGTTCCCAGAAGCCGGCCACGTTCATCATGGCCACCAGTGCGTCCCACATGGCCAGCGAGTCCTCCGGGGGCGGCACCCGAGTGATCACCGGGCCGAAATAGCCCTGCTTGTCGCCGTTGCGATCCACCAGCGCGATCATCGGGGTGCCGACCTGGTCGCCGCACAGGGCCAGACCCTCGTCCATCCGGCTGCGGATCTCGGCGTCCCACGAGTCGTCGTCGAAGGCGCTCGCATGGGAGGTGTCGTAGCCGACGGACTCCAGAGCGTCGGCCACCGCGAACTCCCGCACACCGTCATGGTGCAGACGCCGGCCGTACTCCCAGTACAGCGGGCCCACCGCGCCGTCGCCGTCGGCGGCCCGCACCGACTCCAGCACCCTCATCAGCCGCAGGCTGAAGTACGAATGGGTGTAGTAGTCGGAGTCGGGATCGGGATCGTTCTTGAAGAACAGGCTGATCGGCTGCCAGGTGATGTTCAGATCCTTGGCCGGCTGCACCTCGTCGACGACCCAACGGGCCGTCACCCAGCACCACGGTCAAAGCGGGTCGATCCAGAACTCGATGTCCATGTCAGGCTCCTTGGATGGTGGCGAAATCGTGAAGGGTGGCGGAATCGTGGGGTGCGGCGGAATCGTAGGGTGCGCGGGAATCGTGACGGACGGCGGAATCGTCGAGGGCAGCGGAATGACGCCTCACGCAGGCTTGCGTTCGGGCAGCCCCAGGCGGGCCGTGCCGTCGGCCCAGTCGGGCCAGCGCTGGCGGCTCTTGGCCGACAGCCGGTGCATCAACGCGATGGCGCCCGGGTCGTCGTCGCCGGGGCGGGTCTCGATCACGCCGTCGCGCACCATGGCGTCGATCACGGCCCGACCCAACTCTGTGCGCACGATGGTGAGCGTCCAGTCCGTCAGATCGCCGATGCCGCCGGTGGAGATGTCGGCGTGCTCGGCCGCGAAGTCCGGGCACAGGTTGCAGCCCTCGCGAGTCCAGGCGTGGCACTCCTTGAGGTTGATCTCGTGGTATCCGCCGTCCTTGGTCCAGATCTGGAAGACGCCCTTGATGTTCATCTTCGCGATCTGCTCTTTGGGCAGCCCGTACTTCACCTCGAACAGCTCGTCGAACAGCGAGTCGTCGAACGACTTCGAGCACAGCAGACCGATGTTGAGCTTGATCGGCTTGCCGACCTTGCCCACCTTGCGGTGCCACATGACCGGACCGACCGAGGTCTGGCAGCTCATGCCCACCAGCGCCAGACGCTCCAGCCCTCGTTCCCGGGCCTCCTCGAAGGCGATCGTGTTGGCCGAGTAGGTGTAGCGGCTGCCTGCGCCCCGCAGAACTTCGTCCCGGTTGGTGGCCACCATCGGGAACGCCTTCCAGCCCGGCTCGCCGCTGGGCAGCGACTCCACCCCGCTGGTGAGGGCGCCGTCGATGATGTCGTTCTCCATGCACCAGATCAGGATGGCCGACACCAGCCCGCCGTCCTGGCCGACCTCGTACACGAAATCGTCGCTGGCCCGGGTCAACAGGATGTCGGAGTAGACGCCCGACATCTCCTCGGGATGGCGCTCACGGCCGAACAGATGCATGTCGGCCTCGGGCTCCCACATGCGAAAGCGCGGGCAGGCCCTGGTGCAGGACGTGCAGCCCTTCACCCCATGCACGCAGTCGTCGGCGCCGAGCTCCTCCTCGAGGTGGAACGGCTTGTAGGCGCCCGGTTCGTGGGTGTAGCCGATCACATGGTGCGGGCAGGCGATCACACATCCCGCGCAGCCGGTGCACAGACCCGAGGTGATGACCTCGTCGTGGAGTTCCTTCCACTGGTAGGTCCAGCGGGGCTTCTTGGCCGGTGCGGGTGCGGCATCGGTGACGGTCACGCGCCCCCGGCAGGATTCGAACCTGCGCACACGGCTCCGGAGGCCGTTGCTCTATCCCCTGAGCTACGGGGGCTGGGCCGGCCATGCTACCGCTCTGCCGCTCATCGGCGAGATTGCGCGCCGCCGATGTCCGGC
>JAJDZO010000219.1 GCA_022824605.1 Acidimicrobiia bacterium | reverse complement strand
CGACTTGCGAGCGAATAGGGCGAAGCCCGTGCGAGCAAGCGACCACCGGCGGCCACCCGCCGGGCAAAGCAACCGCCGGCCACACCAATGAACGCTGTCACGGATAGGCGGGAGACAGCCAGCGAGTCACCGGATAGGCGGGAGACAGCCAGGCACAAGACGGATAGGCGCGAGACGCCGGGGGTCGACTTGCGAGCGAATAGGGCGAAGCCCGTGCGAGCAAGCGACCACCCCCGGCCACCCGCCGGGCACCCTCCCGCAGGGCACATCAACTGAGAGGACTAGCTTGGGGAGGTGGACCTGGGCGGGATGTGGCGGGTCGCAGCAGCCACCGAGCGACGGCGGCGAGCCTTCCACGAGTCCGGCTACGACGACTCAAGGTGGGCGGAGATGCCGGTGCCCAGCCACTGGGCCCAGCTCACCGAGGGCGCAGATCTGTCCGGCGAGGAGTCGGTGCTGTACCGCCGCTGCTTCGACGGACCTGTCGAACTCTCTTCTGGCACTGGCGGCGACCACGGCAGCCATCAACGGTGGTGGCTGCGCCTGGAGGGCGTGGCCCAGCAGGGAGACGTGTGGTTCGACGGCTCCTACCTGGGCCACACCGACGGGTACTTCGTGCCCCACGAGTTGGAAGTCACCGAGAAGTTGGCGGCCCGCTCCGAGCATGTGCTGGCCATCGAGGCCACTTGCCGGCGCTTCGGCGACCCCGACAACCGAACGCTACTAACCGGAGCGTTGCAGGACCCTGAGCTGTGCGGGTCCAACGGTCTGATCATCGGCGGGGTGTGGCGTCCGGTGCGTCTGCGGTCTACCGGGCGGGTTGCCATCGCTCACGCTCGCGCGGCGTGTTCCGAGGTGACCGTCGGCAACCAGAGCAAGGAGGCTGAAGGGAGCGGCCGTCGGCGCGGCCTGAGGGCCCGCCTGTCGTTGCGGGCGGTTCTGGATGTTCCCGGCGGAGGACCGGTCGATCTGCGAACCACGGTGGCCGGCTGCGAGCACGTCCACAGCCTCTCCGCCGCGCACGGCGAGAACCGGGTGGAGTGGACGGTGGACGTGGACGAGCCTCCGCTGTGGTGGCCCCATGCGCTGGGCGAGCAGCCGTTGTGCGATCTGGTGCTGGAGGCGATCGCGCGGGACGAGCCCGGCAACGAGGCAATCGAGGGCGAGGCGCCCGCCGGGGGGCATGTGCATGACCGTCGCCGTTTTCGCATCGGGTTCCGCTCGGTGTCGATGCGCCGGTGGGTGCTGCACGTCAACGGGGAGCGGCTGTTCGCCAAGGGGGCCAACCTGCTGCCGGTCCGTTCGCTTCCTGCCGCGGCCACGCCGTCGGAGGTGGCCAACGAAATCCGGGCGGCTCGCAATGCCGGACTGGATCTGGTGCGTCCGGTGGCGCACATCGCCCGACCCGAGTTGTACGACGCGGCCGACGAACTGGGGGTGCTCGTCTGGCAGGATCTGCCCGTCCGCGGCCTGATGAACCGCAGCGTGGCCTCGGAGGCCCGGCGTCAGGCCCGTGAAGCGGTCGACCTGCTGGGGCATCGCCCGTCGGTGGCGGTGTGGTGTGCGCACGATCAGCCGTTCTCGCGACTGCGCCGACCCGGACCGAAGCCCGCGGTGGTGAGCCGCCAGCGGCCGTCGTGGAACCGCGATGTGCTCGACCGGCGACTCAGCCGGGTGCTCAGCCGCTGCGACGGCTCCCGCCCGGTCGTTCCTCACACGGGAGTGCCGCCTCGCTTCCCGCTGCTGGACGGCACCACCAGCGAGTTGTGGTTCGGTCTGCACGGTGGCCGGGCCGCCGATCTCGCCGCGACGCTGGCTCGGGTGCCCGCCATGGGCCGTTTCGTGTCGGCGTTCGGCACGCCGGCAGCCGACGACCAGCCCGAGGTGGTGAAGACGACGATTGAAACCCTGAGGCGGCTGAAGTACCGACCGACCGGCGGTTTCATGCTGCATGCCCTCGCCGATGTGGGCGCTGCCCACGACGCCGAGACGGAGGCGGCCACCGAGCCCGAAGGCGGTTTCGGCGTGCTGGACGGGTTGCGCCGACCCAAACCGGGATGGTGGGCCCTACAGGAGGCATGCCGGCCGCTGATCGTGGTGGCCGATCCTCTACCAGAGACGGTGAGCACCCAAGACGTGCTCGACTTGGCGGTACATGTAGTCAACGACGCCCGCACCGACACCGGACAGCTCCAGGTGCAGGCCACGGTGGTGGATCCCCGCGGCACCGTCATCGGCGGTCAACGCTGGGGCGGAACGGTGGGCGCCGACGACTGCGCGCTGGTGGGCCGTCTGTCGGTGGTGGTCCCGTCCACCATCCGGCCCGGCCCGCTCAGCGTGGAGCTGACCGTCACCAGCCGTGAAGGCCCAAATGGCGACCCCGCTCCCATAGCCACCAACCGCTACACCACGGTGGTCGCGTAGCTAGCTGAGGGACTTCCAGAGGCGGCGGTAGGCGATGGAGAAGGCGTCGGTGGGCAGGGCTACCTCGCCGGTGTCGTCGAGGCGGAACGACACCTGCCGGGGCCTCAGTGCCTCGCAGATCACCCGGTCCTCCTCGTTGACGGCGGCCTGAAAGTCACGCCACGGCTCCACGGGATCGCCACCCAGGTTGGTGCGGGCGCTCTGCTGGAACACCAGGCTGGACGTGGCCGACTCGGGCAGCGCCGTCAGCTGGATGCACTCGATCTCGCCGTCGGGGTAGGTGATGGTGAGCATCGACGAGAACGGGAAGGTGAAGTCGTAGCGGTAGTCGGCCTCGATCTCCTCGACCGAACCGTCGAGGGTGTTGCGGTACTGCTGGTACACGGCCACGTTCGAGGTGAAGCCACGTTCGGTGGCGATCACCTTCTGGGGGCCGACCGGGCGGTCGCTGGGACCGAACGTCACCCGGTGGATGGTCGAGAAGTGGGCGACGTCGTTGAAGTTCTCGGCCACGCGGCTGGCCGACACATCCCAGTGCACCGGGCCGATCTGGAACGTCTGCACGTCGGGCCGGTCGTAGAAGCCCCAGTCGGGGGGATCGTCGCGGGTCGGCTCGGCCGCGCAGGCCCATACCAGCCCGTGACGCTCCCGGGTGTGGAGGGTCTCCAAGCTCAGCCGGCTCGGCAGCCGGGCATCGGGCCGGGAAGGGAAGGCCACACATCGCCCGTCGGCTCCGTAGCGCAGGCCGTGGTAGGGGCACACCAGGCAGTCGTCGTCGTCGTAGGAGCCCATGCTCAGCGGGCTGCCCCGATGCGGGCAGCGGTCCGAGGCTGCGCAGGCCCGGCCACCGCTGCGGAACACCACCACCGGCCGGCCCAGCATCACCACCCCGACGGGACCGTCGTCGATGGCGTCGCAGCGGGCCACCGGATGCCACTGGCGGCTCAGCACCTCGAACTCGCCTGGATCGATTCGGTGTGCAGAAGCCATCCAGCGGACCCCCTCGACGCCCTTGAACGCCGCGTTCAGCCGCCGGCCGCGACGAGGATCACCCTGGCGGGCGCTTCGGAGGCCAGACGCCAGCGGGTGCGGACCCAGGCCGAGTGGAACATCACATCGCCGGTGTTGAGAACCACGTCGGGGCGGTCCTCAAGCTCGACGCGCAGCGCCCCCTCCAGCACGTAGATCACGGCGTCGTCGGCGGACTCGAACCAGTCGTCCACGTCAGGGCCAGGCTCGATCCAGAAGTCGCCGAGTTCGGTGATGCGCCGACCGCCCCGATACGCCGTACGGGCCGTGGTGGCATTGGGAAGCTCGCTGACCGGCAACCCGTCGAGTTCGTTGGCTCTCAGCACCTCGACCTCGGTTGCGGCCGGACGGTCCGGCAGCAAATCCGAAGGCCTCACGCCCAACACGCCCGCGAGCCGGTACAGGGTGGCGATCGACACCGATGAACGGCCCGATTCGAGCTGGCTCAAGAACGGCTGGCTGACATCGGCCGCGGCCGCCAACTGCCTGCCCGACAGCTTGGCCTTCCGACGCAGTTCCTTGACTATGGCACCGATCTCGACGCCCAGATTGTCGGTCAACACGCGCTCCCTCGAACCTTCACCCTAGATGCCGCGCCGACCAGCCGCTCAGGCGGCAGGGCCACCAGACCGGAGACGGCCACTGGACGGCTCAGCGTGACAACACGGTGCTCGGTTGGCACGGTCGAGAGCCGGTCGATCCTCGCGGTCAGCGGGCCTCGCGGGAGTAGGGCTCGCCCAGACTGGCCGGCGCGCCCACCTTGCGGGCCCAATCAGGATTGGCCGACGCCGCCACCACGACGATGAAGGTCACCACGAACGGAGCCATGTTCAAGAAGTCCGAGGCCACCTCGACTCCTGCGATCTGCAATGTGAACCCGAGCGTGCGCAGCGCGCCGAACACATACGACGCCAACAGCACCAGCAGCGGACGCCACCCCGACAGGATCACCAGCGCCACCGCGATCCAGCCGGCGCCTGCGGTGAGGCCCGCCTGCCACGTTCCGAGCACGGCCAGCGCCAGATAGGCACCGCCCACACCGGCGCCGAACGCGCCTATCAGCGTGAACAGGTAGCGGATGCGGGTGACCGACAGCCCGGCCGCGTCAGCCGCACCCGGATCCTCGCCGACAGCACGCAGCGACAGGCCGCCGGTGGTGCGGTACAGGAAGTACGCGACAGCCGCCACGATCAGCCACGACCCGTACAGCACGATGTCGTGCCCGAACAGGATCGGTCCCACCGCAGGCAGGTCCCTCAACGCCTCGGGCAGCAGCGGATCGACCTTGACGCCGTTGGTGGTCTGCGTGAGCGGCGTGTCGCCGCTGCTTCCCCAGAACGACGAGAATCCGCCTCCCACAATGACGAGCGCCAGGCCCGACACGATCTGATTGACCCGCAGCGAGATCGACAACAACGCGTGGATCAGGCCGAGGACGGCGCCTCCCAGCCCGCCTGCCAGCAAGGCCAGCCACAGGTTCTCGGTCTGGACCCCGGTCCAGAACGCGGTGATGCCTCCCACGAGCATCATCCCCTCTACTCCGAGGTTCATCACGCCGGAGCGCTCGGTCAGGATCAGCCCGAGCGACGCGAACAGCACCGGGGTGCCCGCAACGATGGCGCTGACGATCGACAGGATCAACACGGAGTCGTTCATGCCAGAGCCTCGCTGGGCTGGTCCTGCGGCTGTTCGGTTGGAGCGGCCGAGCGGAACACGAGGCGGTGGGTCAGGAAGAACTCGCCGGAAGCCACGAACAGGAAGATCAGGCCTTGCAGCAGGAACACGACCTCGGCGGCCACGCCGATCGTCTGGAGGTTGGTTCCCGAGGCGGCCACCGCCCCGAGCAGGATCGCCACCGGCACCACTCCGAGCGGGTTCAGGCGGGCCACGGCCGCCACCACGATGCCGGTGAAGCCCAACTCGGCCGCGGATATGGCTCGCGGGTCGAGGTTGGTGAGCACTCCGCTCACCTCGATGGTGCCGGCGATGCCCGCGAGGGCCCCCGACAGCGCCAGCACCGACAGGAACTTCACCTTCACGCTCATGCCCGCATACAGCGAGGCGGCGATCGAGTCGCCGATGGTGCGGGACTCGAATCCCCAGGTGGTGCTGCGCAGCATCCACCACAGCACCACCGCCACCAACACCGCGATGACGAAGCCGTAGTGGAGCCGGTAGGAGATCACCGGAAGCTCGGCCGACTCGGGGATGATCTTGCCCTGCGGGAAGGTGGCGTCGGGGTCGCGCCAGAAGCTGCCGGAGCCGAATATCAGGTAGTTCATGAGGTAGAGGGCCACGAAGTTCAGCATCAAGGTGGTGATCACCTCGTTGGTGTTGAAGTAGGCCTTGGGGACGGCTGCCAGCGCGGCCCACAACGCCCCGCCGACTGCTCCCGCCAGCATGATGGCAGCCAGCATGATCAGCTTGGGGGTGCCCGCCGGCAGGGCCACGGCCAGTCCGCTGGCTGCGATGGCGCCCAGGTAGAGCTGTCCCTCCGCGCCGATGGTCCAGACCCTCATGCGGAAGGCGACCGCGGCGGCGAGACCGGTCAGGATCAGCGGGGTGGCCAACACCAGCGTTCGGGTCACCGACCGCCAGCCGACCACGCTGGACTCCGCCATGATCCGGTAGGCCTCGGTCGGGCTGGCGCCTGCGATCAGGATGACGACCGCGCCGGCGAGCCCCGCCGCGATCAGCGACCCGATCGGCACGCCGAGCCGCACCGCAACCGGCGCCCTCGCGCGCGGCGCGATCGACAGGCGCCCGCTCACGCGGCTTGCTCCTTCCACCGAGGCGCAGCAAAGACACGCCCGCTCACGCGGCGCGCTCCTTGGCACCGGTCATCAGCAGGCCGAGTTCCTCCAAGTCGAGGTTCTCAGGCGTGTAGCTGCCGACGATGCGGCCGTCTGAGATCACCAGGATCACATCGGAGAGTTCGGTGATCTCGCCCAGATCCTCGGAGAACAGCAGCACGCCGCGGCCCTCGGCGGCTTCGCTGCGAATGTGGTTGCGTACCGCGGCGATGGCGCCCAGATCCAACCCCCGGGTCGGCGAGGCCGCCATCAACACCTGATGGGGCCGGTCGAGCTCGCGGGCCAGGATCGCCTTCTGGAGGTTGCCTCCCGACATGAGGCTGACCCGCATCCCCTTGCGGGCGCCCCGCACATCGAAACGCTCGACCAGCGTCTTGGCCGTCTTGCCGATAGCGGAGCCCGACAGCACCCCCCAGCGGCTGTGCGGCCTGTCCCGGTAGCTCTTGAGCACCAGGTTGTCGTCGAGGGTGAGCCCCCGGGCCAAGCCGGTGCCCAGACGGTCCTCGGGAACGTAGGCAAGGCCGAGGCGGGATCTCCTCCTCGGACTGGCCGAGGTGACGTCGTGGTCGCCGATCCTCACCGAGCCGCCCACTGTCGGGCGCAGCCCGGCGATGGCCTCCTGGAGTTCTCGCTGGCCGTTGCCGGACACGCCCGCCACCCCGACGACCTGCCCGGCGAGAACCTGAAGGCTGGCGCCATTGACGACGGAGGTGCCCCGGTCGCCTTTGGCACGGAGGTCTTCGACGGTCAGTACCGGCGCGGCATCGTCGAAACGGCCCGGGGCCCGCGGCTCTACGTCGGGAATCTGCTCTCCCCCGATCATCAGCGACGCCAATTCGGCCGCGGTGGTCTGTCGCGTCAGCACCGCCGGACCGGCGTTGCGGCCGTGGCGCAGCACAGTCACCCGGTCGGTCTGGCCGCGGATGTCGTCCATCTTGTGCGACACGAGCACGATCGAGTGGCCCTGGTCGGCCATGTGCCGCACGGCAGTGAACAGGTTGGCGACCTCCTGGGGGGCCAGGACCGCGGTCGGCTCGTCGAGGATCAGGATCCGGGCGCCCCGGAAGAGACGTTTGAGGATCTCTACGCGCTGCTGCTCGCCGACCGACAACTGCCACACGTAGGAACTCGGCTGCACGGGCAGGCCGTGCTCCTCGCCCAGGGCCGCCACCCGCTTCTCGACGTCACGCAGCGAAAGTCGCACCCCCTGGTCGCGCAGCCCGAGGATCATGTTCTCAGCGACCGTGAGCGAGGAGACCAGCCTGAAGTGCTGGTACACCATGCCGATGCCGTGCTCGGCGGCGTCGTTGGGTGAGCGGAAGCTCACCGCCTCGCCGTCGATGGTCACCGTCCCCGAGTCGGGCCGGTACAGGCCGGCCAGCACCGAGCACAGGGTCGACTTGCCCGCACCGTTCTCGCCCAGCAG
>JAJDZO010000261.1 GCA_022824605.1 Acidimicrobiia bacterium | reverse complement strand
GCCATGATGCGGTCACGGCCTCCGAAGTTCGGGGCTTGGCGCCTGACGGGATCCTGATCAGTCCGGGACCGGGCACGCCCTCCGATGCTGGTGTCAGCAACGAGCTGCTGGCCACGCTCAGCGGCGAGGTGCCGATACTCGGGGTGTGCCTGGGGATGCAGTGCATCGGCGAGGTGTTCGGAGCGAAGGTGGTGAGAGCCTCCAGGGTGATGCACGGCAAGACATCATCGATCGAACACGACAGCTCAGGGGTGTTCGATGGCCTGCCCAATCCGATCACGGCCACCCGCTATCACTCGCTGATCGTTGAGCGGGCCTCGGTTCCGTCGGTGCTGGAGGTGTCGGCCACCTGCAATGAAGGCCTGGTGATGGGTCTGCGGCATCGGCATCACCCGACTGAGGGGGTTCAATTCCATCCGGAGTCGGTGCTCACCGACGCGGGGCGCGAGCTGCTCAACAACTTCCTCGGCCGCTGCAGCTGATCCGGGCGCCGGCGCTCAGCCGTCCTCTGGAGCCGGCTCGTCGCCTCCATCGGTGCCGGACTGATCGATGCCGTCGGTCTCGTCCTCGGCCTGCGGGGGCTCGGGATCGATCTGATCGCCTTCGGTCTCCGATGAGCCCTGGGTGTCGGCTGACTCGCCCACCACCAGATTCACGGCGGTCTCGGCCGTCACTTCAAGGTTGGGCGGCGGCGTCTGAGCCAGAATCCGGCCCACATCCGACGATCCCGGCTCAACCGGCTCGAAGGTCACTACGCCCACGACGAGCCCGTCCCGCTCGATCGTCAGCTTGCCGGTGTCGAACAGCAGACCCTGCACGTCGGGTATGGCCACCGGCGGCGGACCGTCCGAGATGATGACGAACACCTCCAGACCGGCCGACACCGGGAACCCATGCGGCGGATCGGTGTCGATGATCTGCCCCTCGGCGACCGCGGTCGACGGTTCGCGCCTCTCCCCTACGCGGAATCCCTGCCCGATCAGGGTCTGGAAGGCCTGACTCAGGGTCTGGCCCCGCACATCGGGCACGAAGATCTGCCCCGGCCCGGTGGACACCGTGATCGTCACCGCCTCACCCGGCGCGAGCTCCGCGTTGGAAGCAGGCTCCTGGCCCACCACGATGCCCGCCTCGGCCTGGCTGGCACCCTCGATGACGATGACTTCGTAACCCGCGCCCCTGAGGATCTCGGTGGCATCGACACGGTTACGGCCCCGTACGGGCGGAACCGTGGGCGTCTCGCCCTGGCTGACCGTCAACGCGACGGTTGCGCCCTCCTCGATGCGCTGACCGCCCGGAGGACTCTGGGCGAACACCGTGTTCTCGGGCTGTCCGGTGTTGACCTGGTAGCTGGGTTCGGGCACCAGCCCGACCGATCTCAGTTGGGCGTCCGCCTCGCCGTAGTTCATGCCCAACACGTCGGGCACGTCGACCAGCGCGGGATCCTCAGCCGCGATCGACGTGGCGGGGCCGGTGTCATCGTCGAGACCCAGAGACCGGTAGAAGGTCACGCCCAGATATCCGAGGGCGCCGACGAGGGCGACGAGACCGAGAAACATGAGCACGACGCGCTTCCAGCCGTCGGAGCGGTGGACCTCCTCGTAGTAGTAGGCGGGCGGATCGTACTGCTGAGGAGATCCGTGGCCCGAACCTGGTGGAGGCCCAGGCGGGGCGGGGCCGCCGGGGCCGGCGCCACGCCCGCCACGAGCCGGGGGAACGGCAGCCACTCCGCCGGTGCGCGGTCCGGCCGCAGGCGGTGTCGGCGGAGTCGGCGGTCGGGTCACGGGGCGTTCGCCGGCCCCGGAGCGGGAGAACTCGCCGGTCAGGGGGTGGGCTCCAGTGAGGCGCAGGTCACCAGAACCCGAGAACTCGCCGGAGCGCGACAACCCGCTCGAACGGGGGTGCTCGCCGGTGCGGGCAGGGATGCTGTGGGCGCCGGCCAGGTAGCGCTGGAGGTCGGCCCGGAGGTCGTCGGCCTTCGGATACCGGTTGGCCGGGTTCTTGGCCAGCAACTTCAAGATGATGGCCTCGAGGGACTCCACGATGCCCGCGCCGAGCAGAGAGGGAGGCAGCGGGCGCTCCTGCACATGCTTGACCGCCACCGCGGTGGAAGTCTCAGCGGTGAACGGCGGCTTGCCCACGATCATCTCGTAGAGCACCACCCCCAGCGAGTACAGGTCGCTTCGGCCGTCGAGTGCCTTGCCTTGGGCCTGTTCGGGCGAGAAATACGTCGCCGTTCCCATGACCGACCCGATGTGGGTGAGGTTGTCGCCGGTGCGTCGGGCCAGAGCGGTGGCGATGCCGAAGTCGGCCACCTTCACCTGGCCGTCGTCGCTCACGATGATGTTGCCGAGCTTGATGTCACGGTGCACGAGTCCGGCGTTGTGGGCGCTGCTGAGCCCTTCGGCCACTGCGGAGGCGATCTCGGAGGCCCGGTCGGGGCTCAAGCGCCCGGTGGAGCGCAGCACGTCGGCCATGTTGCGGCCCACGACGTACTCCATGACGATGTAGTAGGTGCCCTGCTCCTGCCCCCAGTCGTATATTCCGACGATGTTGGGGTGGTTGAGGTTGGCCGCCGCTTTGGCCTCCCGGCGGAAGCGCTCGACGAAGCTCGGGTCGTTGGCGAACTCCGGGAACAGGACCTTCACGGCCACCTGCCGGTCGAGTGATGCGTCGCGAGCCAGGTAGACATCGGCCATTCCGCCGCGCGCGATGCGGCGAAGCAACTCGTAGCGACCGTTGAACACGGTCAGGCCCTCATCTGACACCGTGCACCATTGTACCGGGCACCCTTGAACCGGAAGAAATGCCGGGCGTCAGCCTCTGTCAGTGGCTCCCGCAGCGAGGCGCCTCTCCTTCAGAGCCACGCCGAGGTCAGGCCGGCACGGCGGGTCGAGACGTGAGCACCAGCCGGTCTCCACGGTCCGGCCGGCATTCAGGTCCGTCCACCACATCCGCGACCACAACGGAGACGTTGTCACGACCGTGTCCGGGCCGCACCGCGCGCTTCATCAGGCGGTCGGCGGCTGCGGAGGGATCCTTCACCGACGCCAGGATCTCGGTGATCTCGGGTTCGGTCACCTCGTTGGTCAACCCGTCGCTGCACAACAGCAGGCGGGTGCCTGCGAAGGCGGCCAGTTCCCAGCCGTCGACATACAGCCGGGGCTCGAATCCCACCGCTCGGGTGAGAGTGTGACGATCGGCGTGAACAGCCGCCTCCGCGGCGGAGATGAGACCGTCGCGCAGCAGGTTCTGCGAGATGGTGTGGTCGACGCTCACCTGGTTCAAGCCACGATGATCGAGGGTGTACAGCCGGGAGTCGCCGACATTGCACGCAGCCAGCCGGGGCGGATCGTCCGCGCTTTGGAGGTCGGCCAGCACGCACAGCGTCGTCGACATCTCATGCAGGCGCGGGTCGTCCTTGGCGGCCTCGAGTATTGCCCGGTTGGCTCTACCCACCAAGGCGATGAGCTGCTGCAGCGAGTCGACCCGCTCGGCGCGGGACAGGACCTCGGTGGCGATACTCGCCGCGATGCCCCCTCCGCGGTGGCTGCCAACCCCGTCGGCCACCGCGAAGAGGGCGCTGCCGACCAGGTGGCGGTCCTGATTCTCATTGCGGTGCAGGCCCACATGGGTGGCAGCCCCGCCGTCCAAGCGCATCCCGTCGATGCTAGTGCCCGCCCGATTACCGGCCGAAGGCCGAACGAGCGTGGAGAGGTCGAAGGCAAACGGTGTCCGAACGGGCGGGAGGCCCAACGCACAGCAGGCGGTGTTTCGACCGGCAGGCCGCTAGTCTCGTGAACCCGATCCGCCCCCGGGTCGGGGCCACGCGCGAGTGGCGGAATTTGGCAGACGCGCAGGATTCAGGTTCCTGTGTCCGAAAGGACGTGGGGGTTCAAGTCCCCCCTCGCGCACCCGACACCAAACGGGCGCTCAGATAGGTTTCGCTCGGCCTCTGGAGGCTCAGCCGGCGAAGGCGGCCAGCCATTGCTCTCGGCTGGTGGGCCGGAACACATAGTTGCGTTCCCGGGTGATGCCCATAGTGGCCGACGACTCGACTGAGTAGCGGTGGCCGGGGTAGAGCACGGCATCGTCGGGCACTCGGGCGAGGCGGGTGGTGAGGCTCTCATACATCTGGGCCGGATCAGATCCGGGCAGGTCGGTGCGGCCGCATCCCTCGAGGAAGAGGGTGTCTCCCGCGACCAGCCGGCCGTCCACCAGAAAGCACTGGCTGCCGGGAGTATGGCCCGGAGTGGCGATGAGTTCGACAGCGACCGCGCCCACGCTCACCACGTCGCCCGAGGCGTGGCTCACGAGGCAGTCGTCGTCCACGCCGGTCACCTTCTTGACGTAGTCGGCCTCGTCGGCCTGCACATGGATCGGCACCGACACCTGCTCCAGCAGCCGGCTGATGCCCTCGATGCTCAGGCCCATCATCTCGCCGCCCACATGGTCGGGGTGGTAGTGGGTGGCCAGCACGCCGGTGCAGGCCATGCCGTCGGCCTGCAGCAGGTCGAGCAGGCCGCCGGTGTCGTAGGCCGGATCGACGAGCACCGCCTCGCCGGTATGGCGATCGCCGATGGCGTACACGAAGTTCACCATCTGTTGAGCCAGCCCGTCATCGCCGGCGAAGTCACGTCCCGACAGCAGTTGGCGGAAGTAGAGCCGGTCGTCCATAGCGCTCAACGGCGGGCACCGGGCCGAACCAGCCGGACGCGGTGCAGCCGGCAGAAGCGGAACTGGTCGATCACGGAGATCACCCTAACGGGTCGCCTCTGCGCCGCTGATCCCGGCAGTGGGGCCGTACCCTGCGATGGATGCAGCCGCCCGAGCAGTCACGTACTCCGACCGTGGGATACCTGGGTCCGCCGGGAACGTTCACTGAGCAGGCCATCTATTCCCAGCCCGACCTGTCCGCCATGGCGCATCGGCCCATCAACTCGATCATCGATGTGCTGCGGGCCGTCAGCAACCGCGACGTGGATTTGGGGCTGGTGGCCATCGAGAACATGATCGAGGGCTCGGTGACCGCCACTCTCGACGCGCTGGCTTTCGACACCGACCTCTTCATCCAGCGCGAGGTGATAATCGACGTCAACCTCCACCTGTTGGGTCCGCCGGGGATGTCGCTGGAGTCGGTGGAGCGGATCCGCTCCTATCCGATAGCTCACGCCCAGTGCCGCGAGTACTTGGCCACCCATCTCCCCGACGCAGTGTTCGAGGCGACCAACTCGACCGCGGATGCGGCCCGCAGCCTGACGGAGTCCGGTGACCGCACCACCGCCGCCGTCGCGCCGCTGCGCTCGGCCGAGGTTTACGGACTGGACGTGCTGGCCACCGACATCGCCGATCATCCCGACAACCAGACCCGCTTCGTGCTGGTGGGCGCCGAGGTGGTGGCCGCTCCGACCGGGCACGACAAGACGAGCATGGTCGTGTACCAGCGCTCCGACGTTCCCGGCTCACTCATGGGGATCCTCAGCGAGTTCGCGGCTCGGGCCATCAACCTCACCAGCCTGCAGAGCCGTCCCACCAAGGCCAGCCTCGGCCAGTACTGCTTCCTGCTCGACTGCGAGGGCCACATCGCCGACGAGGTGGTGGCCGACGCGCTGCGCAGCCTGAGCATGAAGACCTCCCAGGTGAAGTTCCTCGGCTCCTACCCGTCGGCATCTGCGGACCACCACGACCATGTGATGAACCAGGTCGAGGTGCGCAAGGCAGCCGCCTGGATCGACGACCTGAGAGGGCGGATCCTCCGCTGACGCCCACTCGCCTGATCGCTCGGCCCCATAACATGGGCGCAGGAGGGATGGCAGAGCGGACGATTGCGACGGTCTTGAAAACCGTTGGGCCTTCACCGGCCCCGGGGGTTCGAATCCCCCTCCCTCCGCTCACTTCCGGCCGTGATTCGGGCCTAGCCTGCGTCGAATCGTCAACTTGAAGGAGGCGCCATGACTGGTGCGCGCATACTTGCCGTGGTGGCCGCGCTAGTAGTGGTGGCCGCAGCGTGCGGATCCGACGAGGGCACCGACGCGGCGTCCGAGACGGCGGTGCCCACCACGAGCGCCGCACCGACCACAACCACAGCAGGCGCCAGCGCTTCCGACGACGACCCATCAAGCCCAGCCACGACCACTACGACTACAGCGCCGCCCACAACCACCGCCGCACCGACCACCACGGCCGCGGCTGCAACCACCACGACAAGCACCACCACGCCCGCTGCGACGACCACGGCCGCGGTGACGACGACCGTTGACGCACAGTGGGAGCGGATCGTGGGCGACGAGGAATGCGCCTGCGCCGACGGCAGCGAGTACATCTACTTCGTGCGCGAAGGCGACCCCGACAAGCTGGTGTTCTACCTGGAGGGCGGCGGGGCCTGCTTCAGCGCAGAGAGCTGCTCGTTCACCGACGGTAACTACGACCCGACCGCCGACGACTCCGACCCGTTCGACAATCCCAACTACTGGCCGGGGATCTTCGACTTCGACAACCCGCTCAACCCGCTCGGCGACCACTCGTTCGTGGTGGCGCTGTACTGCACCGGCGACGTCCACATCGGCAACCAGACCCAGGACTACGGCGGTGGCGTGGTGGTGCGCCACAACGGGTTCGTGAATGCCAACACCGCGCTCGACACCGCCGTCGAGCGTTTCGGCGACGCCACCGAGGTGGTGGTGGCCGGCACCAGTGCCGGCTCGGCTGCGGCCGCGCTGTACGGCGGTCTGGCCGCCGACCGGTTCCCCGAGGCCAGCATCGCGGTGATGGCCGACGCATCGGGGGCCTATCCGAGCGTCCCGGCGGTGAATGCAGGCATCGGATCGCTGTGGGACACGTTCAGCGTGGTTCCAGACTGGCCCGTCAACGAGGGCATGACCCCCCAGGAATGGGGCCTTCCCGAGCTGTTCATCCAGGCCGGGCTCCACGCGCCACGGATCCGGTTCGGCCGCTTCGACAACGCCTTCGACAGCACCCAGGAGTTCTTCGCCGGCCTGGCCGGGTTCAACTCCGACCAGATCGACGAACTCATGCGGCTGAACGAGGCCCGGATCGAGGAGGCCGGCGTCGATCAGGCCAGCTTCACCGCGCCGGGCCAGGACCACGGAATCCTGCCGAGCGGTGCCCTCTACGACCTAGAGGTCGAGGGCGTCTCCTTCCTG
The DNA here is from genome assembly GCA_022824605.1 of Acidimicrobiia bacterium. GTDB lineage: Bacteria > Actinomycetota > Acidimicrobiia > Acidimicrobiales > Aldehydirespiratoraceae > Aldehydirespirator. The sequence goes on along the minus strand of JAJDZO010000261.1, from coordinate 4,479 downwards.
GACTGGTTCACCCGCTTCCTGCAGGGAGAAGACGTCGACGACGTGACCTGCGTCGACTGCACATAGAGCGTGCGCGGGTAGGCGGTCATCTCGGGTTCCAGCGGTTTCGCCAGTCGATGAGTTTGGCGGTGAGGATCAAGGCTATGGCGAGGGCGAGTTGGGCGAGGCGGTGTTTGGGTTTGCGGTCGGTGTTGCGGCGCAGCTGCCCGTAGTTGGACAGCCACGAGTTGGTTCGTTCTATGGTCCATCGCAGACCGAGCGGGACTGTCTTGGGGGCTGTGGCTGTGCCCCGGGGCCGTTTGCTTGCGCAGACGATGTCGTCGATGCCGAAGCCGGCGGCGCAGCGCCGCACGGGGTCGCAGTCATAGCCGCGGTCCAAATGGAGGGTCTCCACGTCGGCCACCAGATCCTCAGCGGCGGCGACGGTGGGCTCAAACAGCACGACGTCGTTGCGGTTGGCGCCGTCGGCTGCCCAGGCGACCGGGATGCCCGCTCGGTCGCACAACAGCGACCACTTCCAGCCCAGTTTGGCCCTGTCAACTGGGCTTTTGCCGGTGCCTTCGCCGCCGCAGGGCGCCTTGTGGATCGACCCGTCCAGCGCCGTGTCGGACAGGTCGAGGCCCACGATGCGGTCCCAGGCCGCCAACGCCTCAGCCGCCAGCGCGTCGAACACCCCGGCCGCCACCCACTCGTCGCGGCGCGCCCGCAAAGTCGTGTCCGACACCGCTCGGCCCATCAGGCGCTCCGCGCTCACCCACGAACATCCCGTGACCAGCCGGATCACGATCCCCTCAAAGCACACCCGGTCCGAGATCCGGGGATTGTGACAGCCCAAAGGATGATCATCGCCGCGAGCCGGCAACAGCGGCTCCGCCGCCGCCCACATCGCATCCAACACCTCAGGATCCAGCGCGCGCATAATGACCTGAACCTCCACCTGGTCGTCGCTGTTCGGCACCCGAAAGTCCACTCGGGAAAACCCGGCGACCGGTGGATGGTTCACCTACCCGCGCGGCCTCTTACTCGACGCGGCCGATGCACTCGAAGCGCATCTGCAGGCAGTCGTGCTCGTAGGCGCGCAGGCCGTCGACCTTCATGCCGGCGAGGCCGACCTGCTCAACGCGGGAGCGCCCTACACGAAGGACGCCGACCTGGCCATCAGGCCGAGTCAGCTTGCGGACTCGCCACTGCTAGGCGATCTGATGAAGCGTCATGGCTTCACCCCGAGCGAGCACCGCGGCGACGGTCTCCGAGGTCAGGCTGCCGAAGGCTCAAAGGACGACACGACGAACCACGCCCGCTGAGCGATCTCGCTGGAGAAGCTTCCAGCCTTGGCCTGCTCCTGAAGTTCCTCCCAGGTGCATCCCGCCCGCGCGAGGGCGTTGTCGATGACAGCGCGGACGCCCGCGTCGTCCAAAACGTCGACCTCGATGTCCGCGTAGCGGTCTTCCTCGGCAGTCATTGCGTCCTCGCTTAGCTCAGCTTCGAGGCGATCCCAGCCGCCTGGCGACGCAAGCTGGCGATGGTTGCCGAGATCACGTCACTGGCTGACGACCTCGTTCGCGACCGCTGAGTTCAACCGGCTCGACCAGATGTCCGTAGCGGCCCTTCGCCTCTTGGCTTGAGACGCCAAGGATCTGACCGATGCGATTCCACGAAGTCCCGTTCTCCAACGCAGCCTGCACAGCTTCGACGACCTGGCTCTCGTTCCCTGCGCGCTGCCTGACCGCTCGGGCCAGTAGGTACTCGGCGACAGGAACCTCCTCGGCCGCGTCTGGGTCGAATGCCTCGAACCGATCAGCTAGCTCGCCGGAGCGGTCGAGGATCTCGTCGTGAGTCCACTTCATGGCCGCCACTCCAGGAACCTCCTTCGTGCCAGCATGGCATGAACAATAACGTCGATCCCTAGTTCCACGTCGGTCACCGTCGCGGACGCCGAAGACGGCGGAGTCCTCGTCCTACCCCGAGGGACGAGGACTCGATAGGAGCCGCGGACGCTTGGGAATCGTCCGCGCCGCCATCACTCTCTGAGCATGTCTTGGCTGCGGGTCAGTCTGACGGGTTGGAGGACAACTGAGAGAACCCCCAGAAGGGCGTAACCCCGGCCGTTTGCCCCTGCGGGGGCGCTCACCAAGAAGCGCCTCCCCAACGACCAGTTCATGAGCCTGATCGAGCCGCTGCGCCACAACCCCAGAGTGCGGCGCGACCTCGACAAGTACCTCCGCAGCGTCCCCGGCAAGGCGCAACTGCTCAAATGGGCCGAACAGCAGCGCGCCTTCGACGACCCCGTGCTCATCGTGTGGGCCCGCAGGGAACTTCTCACGTATCGACCAGATCTGAAGCCCGGCAGCCATTCAGTGCGCCTCGGACGATCCCACCGCGTCGTCTACACGGCCACATCGGGGGTCGCGCGAGTCACCGCCGTCCGCCCTCGACGAGACGCCTACCGATGATCGACTACAAGACGAACGTCCAACGCTGGACAGTCGGGCGCGCCCACAGTGAGTGCCGACGGGTAGCTCAGGCGGTGCCGCCTAGCGATGGGCGGTGGGTGTCGAAGAAGGGGCTCTGCTCGGCTTCCAGGGAGGCGGCCACCTGGTAGGGGACCAGATCGGCTTCGACCGGTCCGACGATCTGCATGCCGACGGGCACGCCGGTGGAGTCGGCCAGGCCTATCGGGACGCTCATCACCGGCAGCCGGCCGAGGATGTTGAACGGGTAGGTCATGCAGAAGGCCAGCATGTCGCTCAGCGCGGCGGGGTCGGCGTCGTCGCCCCGCCCGAGGTCGGCGGGGATGTTGTTGTGGGTCAGGGTCGGGCACACGAGGGCGTCGAAGCCGGCGCCGAACACCTTGTTGCGCAGTTCGAGGTACATATGGTCGGCGTACTTCCAGCTTTCCCACCACTGCTCCACGGTTATGTCGGACGAGTTCGCAAACCAGTCCCGGATATAGGGGGTCAGCTGGTCGGTTGCGCCGTCGGGGAGCACGCTCATCACCATGCTGCGGCTCAGGAAGTTGAGGTGGGTCACGGCTGTCGTGAAGGCCTCGTCGGTCCAGTCGAGTTCGACCGGTTCGGACTCGATCCCGGCCTCGGCCAGGGCAGCAGTCGCGCCGTCGAGGGCCTCGGCCGCCTCTTCGCCGACGTTGAAGTAGCCCAGATCGGTGCTCACCGCCACCCGCATGCCCCGCCCCGGCGGGACGGGTTCGGGAAGCTGGTAGGGCGCGAGGGAGAACATGTCGGCGTCCAGGGGGCCCGAGATGGCGTTCTCGAACAGCGCGGAGTCGTTGACAGTGCGGGCCAGCGGACCCGACGCGGCGTAGGTCTCGCGGTTCCAGGGCCCGTACTCGGGGACCCGCCCCCACGGGGGCTTGAAGCCCACCAGGCCGTTGAGCGACGAGGGGATGCGGATCGATCCCGCGATGTCGGAGCCGGTGGCCAGGGTGGCGCTGCCAGCGGCCAGGCTCGCCCCGGACCCTCCGGAGGAGCCTCCGCAAGTGAGGTCGGGGTTCCATGGGTTGCGGGTCACGCCGTGCAGGTGCGACCAGGTCATCGCGGCCATCGAGAACTCCGGCGTCGCGGTGCGGGCGTGCACGATTGCGCCAGCGTCGATGACCCGCTGGGCGATGGGGTCGGTGTGGACGGCCACCTGGTCGGCGAACAGCAGTGAGCCTTCGGTGGTGCGCTGACCCTCGATGTGGGGCTCGTCCTTGACCGCGAGCGGGAGCCCCTCCAGGGGGCGGTTCGTGCCGTTGGCGTAGGCGTCAGCCGCGGCGTCGGCGGCCACTAGCGCCTCCTCGAAGAAGGTATCGGTGAAGGCGTTGATAGTCGGCTCGACCTCCTCGGCCCGGGCGATGACTGCCTCCATCAACTCCCGGGGCGACAGCTCCCGCCGGCGGAACAACTCCACCGCGTCGGTCGCCGACAAGTAGCAGAGATGGTTCGGGGATGTCATTCGCCGACCTTATGCGGATTCGAGCAGTGAGGTCGGGGAGCGGCCACCGGGCGTTCCGACCAGGCTGCGCTCCGTCTCCGCCCGTGCTACGAGTTGCAGCAGCGTCGACGGGCCACCGCTCACCGTTTCGCGCAGGAGGGCGCCGCCCGGATCACGCTGTTCGACCAGGACGCCTCACGCATCGCCGATGTCGCAGCCGCGGTGGCCACCATCGGCGCCGAGCCCCGGACCGTGGTCGGCGACGTGGCCAACCCGCCCGACTGCCAGCGGGCCGTGGACGAGGCCACCCGTGGCGACGGCCGCCTCGACGTGCTGGTCAGCAACGCCGGCGCCGACTCGATCCACGACTTCCTGGAGCTGGAGCTCGACGAGTTCGATGGCCATGGTCTTGACGAGGCTGATGATGCCAGCCTTGGACACGCCGTAGTGGGCGTCGCCGGTGGATGCGACCACCCCTGAGATCGACGCGGTGTAGAGGATCGTGCCGCCGTTGCCGGCGGCCACCATGGCCCGGGCGGCGGCTTG
>JAJDZO010000328.1 GCA_022824605.1 Acidimicrobiia bacterium | reverse complement strand
GTGATCTTGATGGCCAGAACCGCCGGATCCCTCGCGGCGCGGTGGATGAGCTCGCCCACCGAGTGGCTGAACGACGAATACGGGTGATGCACGAGGAGGTCGCCGGCGCGCAGCACTTTGAAGAAGTCCACAGGCCCGTCCTCGGCTGCCAGTTCCGGTTCGGTGATCCCGCCCCAATGGGGCCAGGTCAACTCGGACCGGGGCAGGTTGGCGATCTCGTTGAGCCCGCTGAGATCGACGGGTCCGCGCACCCGCACCACCGCGTCGGCGGTGAGCTTGAGTTCGCGAACCAGAAGGTCGAGCACCTCCTGAGACATCGAATCGGCCACTTCGAGGCGGACCGCCCACTGGAAGCGGCGCCGGCGCAGCTCCATCTCCACCGCGATCAGCAGATCGTGGGCGTCCTCGTCGTTGAGGGTGAGATCGGCGTTGCGGGTCACCCGGAAGGCGTGGTGCTCCAGCAGTTCCATTCCTGGGAACAGCGTGTCGAGATGAGCCGCTATCACGTCCTCGAGCGCCACGAACCGGCTGGACCCTTCGCCGGTGGGCACCCAGCGGTCGAGGGTGGCGGGCACCTTGATCCTGGCGAAGCGTCGCTCCGAGTCGACGGGGTCTCGGATTACAACGGCCAGGTTCAGCGACAGGTCCGAGATGAACGGGAACGGATGCCCGGGATCGACCGCCAGCGGGGTGAGCACCGGGAACACCCGCCGCTCGAAGTGGTCGCGAAGGTAGGAGGACTCCTGTCGGCTGATCTTGTCGGGGGTCAACAGGTGAATCCCCTCAGCGGCCAGCGCGGGCTTCACCCTCTCGGCGAAGAGGCGCTGCTGGGTTCCGCACAGCTCCGAGGCGATCCGGCGGACTTCACGGAGTTGTTCAGCGGGTGTGTGGCCGTCGAGGGTGCGTTCGGTCAGTTCGGCCGCGACCCGGTCGGCGAGCCCGGACACCCGCACCTGGAAGAACTCGTCGAGGTTGGTGGCGAAGATGCTGAGGTATCTGGCCTGCTCCAGCAGCGGGACGTCACCGTCGTCGGCGAGGGCGAGGACGCGGGCGTTGAAGGCCAACCACGAGATCTCCCGGCTGAAGTAGTCGGTGAGAGGCTTGGACCATCCCCCGACGCAGACCATCGTTCTAGGCGCGCACCGAGCCGCGGTCAGCCCCGCCCCCGGTCGGAGTACTCGTCTTCCTCCGGGTAGCCGAGGTCCCAGTTCACGATGATGCGCTCACGCTCAGCGTCGCGGTTGACCCGCTCACGGTTGCGGCGGAACTGCGGATCGTGCGGGGGCAGCAGCAGCAGGCGGGCGTGGACGCGATCCTGGAATGAGTTCATGAAATCGACGTCGCCGTAGACGGCGCGGATCTCCCAGTGGGGCGCAACCGCTCCCAAGTATGTGATGGTGGCCTGGCCTACAGGCGGCTCGTCAACAGCCTCGACGTCGGCATCCGCGAGCGTCATTTGGGATCTCCGCTTCGTCGCGAGGCTCTCAGGCGGAGCCGTTCTTGCCCGGAGCCCCTCCGCCCGATTTGTCGCTTGCGGACGTCTGGCTGCTGCCTCCGGAGGCTTTGCCCTCCTCAGCGCTGTCGGACAGACCGTCCTTGAACTCACGCTGCGCCTGGCCCAGCGAACGGGCGAGCTTCGGGAGTTTGGCCCCGCCGAACACCAGCAGGACGAGGATCAGGATGATGAGGAGTTCAGGTGCACCGAGGTTTGGCATCGCCCCAGAGCATACCGCACATTTTCCACAGCCGCATCCCGGCGGTGCGATGGACGGCGGTGGAAGGCCTCAGGCGCCGACGACGGCTCGGCGCTCCAGCGAGCGGGCTCGGCGGATGCGGCGGCGCTCACGCTCGCTCATGCCGCCCCAGATTCCGAACTTCTCGCCGTTGTTGAGCGCGAACTCCAGGCACTCGTCTCGCACGACGCAGCCCTTGCACACTTCCTTGGCCTCTCGAGTGGAGGCGCCCCGCTCCGGGAAGAAGAGATCGGGATGCACGCCGAGGCAGTTGGCTTCGCGCTGCCAGGACATGTCCTCGGCCGGAAAGATGCCGTGTAGCTCCATTGGGGTTCCTCCATGACGGCCGCTTCGGGCCCCGTCATCACGAGACCTGGCGCTGATTCGTGCCAGTGGTGTAATTACACCACTGTCATATGACACTTGCAAACCCGGAGACGAAGAAATCTCGGTTCCGACGGTTGCGGAGCCGCTCGGTTGCCGGACCGTCGCCGGGTGTTGGGCATTAGGGTCGGGGACATGGCTCTGCGAAAGCGTCGGCGTTGGCGTCTGCGGGTGCAGCCGGAGCCGACCCACTTCGCATACTCACGCTGGGACGGCAGCCAGTCGGGCTTCGACGTTGACGCCGACCACATCTTCGACGAGCTCTCCGACGACCTGCTGTACCACGGCGACCTGGCCAGCGCGCTGCGCCGCCTCATGGCCGAGGGCTTCCGCGACCGCTCAGGACGCATGATCGAAGGCCTCCGAGACATGCTCGATCGCCTCCGGGAGCAGCGCCGCGAGCTGCTGGAGCAACACGACCTCGGCGGCGTGTACGACGACATCGCCGAAGACCTGCGCGACGTGATCCGCACTGAGCGCAGGGCCCTCGAGGACCTCGACGCAGCGGCGGCGCAAGCCCGCACCGAGGGCGACGACCGTCGAGCCGATCTAACCGCGGAGACCGCGGCCAACAAGAACGCCCAACTCGACATGATGCCCCCCGACCTCGCCGGGCAGTTCAAGGCCCTCGACAACTACGACTTCGAGAGCGACGAGGCCCGGCAGCATTTCGCCGAGCTGGCCGAGCGCCTGCGCGAACAGCTCATGCAGCAGTTCCTCGACCAGATGGCCGGCGCGGTCGACGACGCCACCGGCGACGGATCGACTTCACAGGAGATGCAGCGGCTCAAGGACATGCTGGCCGAGCTCAACGCCATGCTGGACCAGCGGGCCCGGGGCATCGAACCCGACTTCGACGGGTTCATGGAGCGCTACGGCGACTTCTTCCCCGAGAATCCCAAGACCCTCGACGAGCTGCTGGAGGCCATGGCTCGCCGCATGGCCGCCGCCCAGTCGCTGCTCAACTCGATGACACCGGGCCAGCGCGACCAGCTCCAGCGGCTGTCTGAACAGCTCCTGGCCGACATGGACCTCAACTGGCAGGTCAATGAGCTGTCCCGGCACCTGCGTGACGAGTTCAGCGACCTCGGCTGGGACCGGCGATACTACTTCAGCGGCATCGACCCGCTCGACTTGGGCCAAGCCTCCGAAATGCTCTCCACCCTCGGTGACATCGACCAGCTCGAGAACCTGCTGCGGTCATCCGCCGGGCCTGGAGCCCTCGCCGAGGCCGACTCCGAGGCCGTGCGCAGGCTGCTGGGCGACGACTCGGCCGAGAGCCTCGAACGCATGGCCGAGGTGGCCCGCATGCTCGAGGAGGCCGGCCTGATCGAGAACCGTGAGGGACGTTTCGACCTGACCCCCCGAGCCATCCGCAAGATCGGCCAGGGCGCTCTGCGGGACCTGTTCGCCCGGCTCGACACGGACAAGCTCGGCCGCCACGCCATCGACCGCGCCGGTGTCGGACACGAGCGAGAGCCCGACACCAAGCCCTACGCCTACGGCGACGCGTTCAACCTCCACATCGGGCGCACCATCCGCAACGCCGTCACCCGCACCGGCGGCGGCGTGCCCGTGCAGCTGCATCCCGACGATTTCGAGGTGGAACGAACCGAGCAGCAGGTCCGCTCAGCCACGGTGCTGATGCTCGACCTTTCGCTGTCGATGCCCATGCGCAACAACTTCCTGCCGGCCAAGAAGGTGGCCATGGCGCTGCACGCGCTGATCTCCAGCCAGTACCCCCGCGACTATCTGGGGCTGGTGTCGTTCAGCGAGGTGGCCCGGGAGTTCCGTCCCGAGAAGCTGCCCGAGGTGTCGTGGGACTATGTCTACGGCACCAACATGCAGCACGGCTTCATGCTGGCGCGCCGCATGCTCAACCGCCAGAGCGGCAACA
>JAJDZO010000383.1 GCA_022824605.1 Acidimicrobiia bacterium | reverse complement strand
GCCGTCACCGACGGGCCGTCTTCCTGCGGGTCTGCGTCATCCGCCGGGCTGCCGGCACCGCGGCCAGCAGGGCCTTGGCCTTGTTCACGCACTCGGCGTGCTCCTCTTCGGGCACGGAGTCGGCCACGATGCCCGCACCGGCCTGCACCGACGCCCGCCCGTCTTTGACCAGCATGGTGCGGATGGTGATGGCGGTGTCGATGTTGCCCGAGAAGTCGATGTAGCCCACCACGCCGGCGTACGGACCGCGCTTGGTCGGCTCGAGGTCGTCGATGATCTCCATGGCCCTCACCTTGGGCGCACCCGACACAGTGCCCGCAGGCAGGGTGGCCCGCAACACGTCGATGGGGGTGGCCGACGGAGCCAACTTCGCCGAAACCTGCGACGTCAGGTGCATCACATGGCTGTAACGCTCAAGGGTCATCATCTCGTCGAGGTTGAGGGTTCCGAACTCGGCCACCCGTCCCACGTCGTTGCGGGCGAGGTCGACGAGCATCACATGTTCGGCCACCTCCTTGGGATGCTCAGCCAACTCAGCCGCCAGGCGCCGGTCCTCGGCGTCGGTCGTTCCCCGGCGTCTGGTTCCTGCGATGGGCCGGCTGATCACCTTGCCGTTGAGGAGCTTCACCATCGGCTCGGGCGAGCAGCCGACCACCTCCATGCCACCGTGTCTCAGGAAGTACATGTAGGGACTGGGGTTGACCTGGCGCAGCACCCGGTAGGCGTCGAAAGCGTCGGCGCCCAGCTCGAAATCGAAGCGCTGCGACAGCACCACCTGGAACACGTCGCCGGCGAAGATGTGCTCCCTGGCCACCTCGACCGCGTGCGAGTAGCGCTCAAGTCCCATGGTGGAGGTGACCTCCACCGACTCTGAATCGTCCGCGGCGGCGGTTACGGGCGGCGCAACCAAGGGTTCGTCGAGCGGCTTGGCCCCGTCGGCCGCGATGGCTTCCACCCGCAGAACGGCCTCGTAGTAGAGCCGGTCGATCAGCCGATCGTCGGCCCCGGCGGGCACCACCACGTTGGCGATCAGCGTGGCCCGCTGCCGCCAATGGTCATACACCGCGAGTTCACCGATCAGCGACATCACCGCATCGGGATGGCCCGAATCATCGACGGGCACGTCGGGCAGGTGCTCCACCTCACGAACGACGTCGTAGCCGAGATAGCCCACCAGACCGCCGTGCAGCGGCGGCAGGCCCTCCAACGCCGGGGCGTGGTAATGGTCGAGCAGCACCTCCAGCGCGGCCAGCATGCCGTCGTTGCGCGGGATGTTCACCCCGAGGTGACCGGTCACCTCCACTTGTCGGCCGTGGGCCACCAGGGTGGCGATGGGGTTGCGGCCGATGAACGACCAGCGGCTCCAGCGCTCGCCGTGCTCCACCGACTCGAGCAGGAAGCCGTCGCCTGATCCCACCACCCGGGCGAAGGCGGCCACCGGCGTGGTCAGGTCGGCCAGCACCTCGCGCCACACCGGGACCACCCGGTAGGCGCGGGCCAGCTCCCGGAACTCTTCCTGGCTGGGCTGATGCACGGTGCCCGAACTGTCAGCGGCCGTCAGCGGCCGTCAGCCGGAGTATCAGCGCCGAACGATCGGAAAAAGCACGAGTAGCGGCCGGTGTGGCAGGCGCCGTCGCCGTCCTGGTCGACCACGAACAGCAGCGTGTCGCCGTCGCAGTCGTAGTAGGCCTCGCGCACCCACTGACGCTCGCCGGAGGTCTCTCCCTTGCGCCAAACCTCCTGACGTGACCGGCTCCAGAATACCGTCCGGCCCTCGGCCAGGGTCAGGGCCAGGGTCTCGGCGCTCATCCAAGCCATCATCAGCACAGCCTTGGTGGAGGCGTCCTGCACAATGGCAGGCACCAGCCCGTCACTGTTGTACACCACCGCCCCAAGAGCCTCGTCGCCAGCCGTAATCGCCACACCGCTCATGCCAGCCAGCCTACGGCTGCGAGGCGACATAGCCGGTGAACTTCGCCAACGACTCATCGGACCCGTTGCGACGTGACACTGGTCCCGTCGTGGCCTCAGACGAGAGCCGCGACGATCGGCTCGAAGAGGTCAGACCCAGTCATCGCGAATCGCCAGGCAGTGGAATATCCCTATCTCTCACGACGCTGATCGATGAATGTCACAGGGGTGTGAGATGATGGCTACCATGTTGATCGAACTTGTAGAGCGGCTTGATGCGGCGGCCTCGGAGCTGCTGGCTGTCCTCAGGCGGGGAGAGGCGGCTTCGGAGGAACTGCTCGGTGTGCTGTCTGGGACTAGGGCGGTTCGCGGCAAGCTCGACGCTGTGCAGGCTCTGGCCGCTGCGAGTGTGGCCGGTAGTCGCAACCACGGCGACGGCGGGGCTCACGTGCTCGCCGAGAGCACGGGGATGTCCAGGCACGACGCTCGCCGCCAGGTCAAGACTGCGGATGTGATCGCTGCGATGCCTGAGGTCCGGGAGGCAGTTGAGGATGGTCGGGTGTCTTTCGCCAACGCCAAGCATCTCGCCGACGCCCGGAAGAACACCAGCGCTGACGCGGTCGAGTCCGACAAGGAACTATTGGCCAAAGCCGAATCGCTGCCACCTGAGCGGTTCGCCAAGGAGGTCAGGCGGTGGACCGCTGAGCGCGCCGCCGACGGCGGCGAGGCGGAGTAACCGCCGCCTGCGGACTCAGCGTGCCGTGAGGATGTGGGACGGCGATGACGGCATGGTGCACCTGTACGGCCAGTTCGACCCAGTGACCGGACGCCGCATCCGCAACCGGCTCAACGCGGCCGCCCACCGGATGCTTGACGAGGACAAGCGCTACGCCAGCGGTCGAGCCGCCGTCGGCGGCGGCGATGCTAGCGGCCTGCATAGCACCGACAGAGGCCGCGCCCGAGCGGGCGGCGAAACGCGCTCGTTGCAGCAATGCATGGCTGACGCGTTGGAGGCAATGACCGCGGGCACCGCCGCGGGCGGCAAGCCCTCTACCGATATTGCGTTGGTGGCTCGGCTCGACCCCGACGCCCAGAAGCTGATGGCCTCAACTGCGGACGGCGACCCGTTGCCCGTATCAGTGATCGAACGGCTCGCGGGCGAGTCGTCTTGGTTCGCTCTGGTGCTCAGCGCCAGGGGTGTTCCCATGTGGAAGGGCCGGAACATCAGACGGGCCACCGAATCCCAGTTCCGGGCACTATTGGCGCTCTACGGCGGATGTGCCGGCTGCGGCGAGCCCGACGAGGGCAGGCTGAACGCCCACCACATGGACCCCTTCGCACGGGGCGGCGGCACCGACCTCGACAACCTCCTGCCACTGTGCTGGGACTGTCACGCCAAGGTCCACGATCACGGCTGGCAAGTTGTCAGCATCGACGAAGGCAAGCACACCATCCGTCCCCCAAACCGCGTCCATCATGGCCCAGCTCACCTGCCCGACACCACTTCCCTGTTCGCCCCGTCCGAGCAGACCGCTGGCGCTGCTGCCCTGTTCAACCCGGCCGACCACGCCTCCGGGGTTGCGTCCGGGGCCGAGTCAGCTTCGAGCCGCCGTGACGGCGCGATCGCGTGGGAGGGTGGTGACTTAACACCCGATGGTGAGAGCAGAGCCGGGCCGTCGGGGCCGCAAGCAGCCAGAGCCGTTCTGCGCAGAGCGCTTGCCACTCAGCGCGCTAACAAGGACGAGCTGGTACCCAACAAGGACGAGCTGGTACCTAACGAGGACGGGCTGGTACAGAGGATCAAGCAGTTCAAGTCGACCAGTGGCATCGAACTCGATGTCGAGCAGATGCTGGCCGACCTGGATGCTGACCGCCGATGGCCGTAGCGGACTTGGTCGCTGACGCATCCTCACTGGTACTTGCCGTCACCGATGGCACCCGTCGGTGCTCCGGGGGACCATCGGATTCTGGCCGGCGACGAAGTCAGAGACCCGGCCGGGCGGTTCCACGACGGTCTGTGTCAGCAGGCGGCCGCGGCCCGTAGCGCCTCGCATATCTGACGGTGACCGCCTGCTGAGAGTGCGCCGAGCCTGCGCTTGAGCAGTGACTTGTGCACCGCGGCGAGGTTGTCGAACGAGGCGACGCTGGGCCGGTGGAGCCCGTTGCCGGGACCTACCGGGATGCAGGTGGGAATGTCTCGGATCGTGGACGTCACCGGGGCGACGAGCACGCTGTTGAGTACAGGGATGGCCTCATCGCGCGTCACCACCAAGGCTGGGCGGTTCTGGCCGGCGGGAGTCTCCATGAGCCACAGTTCGCCCTGGGCTACCACGGCTCGGCCTCGACCATGGCGATCCCGTTCGCCATGGCCATCGCGTCGTCGGATGCGCTCTGAGGCTGCCGCTGGTACGAGTCGGCGATCATCCGCCCGACCCGGTCGCGTTCCACGACGTCTGCGAGACAGTTCAGGGCTATGCGGATCACTTCTGAGCGGTTCCCGCCGACACCCTCGGCGACCAGCCGGTCGAGGGTCTGCAGCTGGTCGGTGGTGAATCTGGTCGGAACCGCGGTTGTCATACAATCAGTATACGCGGCCGCGGTTGGCGCAAGTCCTGGATTACAGGTAGAGGCCGGTGCTGCCTTTGTCTAGGCGTTCGGCGGCTACTGCGTGGATGTCGCGCTCTCGCAGGATGATGTAGTCATGGCCTCTGACCTCCACCTCGTAGCGGTCCTCGGGGTTGAACAGCACCCGGTCGCCCTTCTCCATGTTGCGCACGTTGGGTCCGACGGCCACCACCTCGGCCCAGGTGAGGCGCTTACCGACCTGCGCGGTGGCCGGAATGAGTATCCCGCCCGTCGAGCGACGCTCGCCCTCGGCCTCACCGACTGCCACCAGGATCCGGTCGTTGAGCATCTTGACCGGCAGGCGGTCGTCGTCGTGGGGGCCGGGTGCAGAATCGTTGCGCAACCCAGCATTGCGGGCGGCCGGCGCGGACGTCGTGGCCGATCGCGTCTTCGCTGATTGCGTCTTGGATGATCGCGTCTTGGCTGTTTGCGTCTTGGCTGATTGCGTCTTGGCGGGAGTCACGGGCGACAACCGTACCGGCCTCGTCACCAGACCGGCGGCGGGCCAGCGCTCACGTTCGCTGCGCTCGCCACCCGTTCAGGCGGCCTCGCGCCGCGGGGACTCTCGATCCTCAGGCGGCGGCCTCGCCCCCGCCGGCCATCAGCAGTCCCAGCCCCTGCACTGTGCATTCGGCTCGGGGAAGCACGGCCACGATCCTGCCCTCGAACATCACGGCCACATCGTCGGACAGGGCCATCACCTCGTCGAGATCCTCCGAGATCACCAGGATGGCCGTGCCCCTCCCCCGCTGGGCCACCAGACGTTCGTGTATGTACTCGGCCGCGCCGATGTCGACGCCTCGGGTCGGCTGAGCGGCCAGCAGCACCGGCGGCTCGCCGTCGAGCTCGCGGGCCAGGATCAGCTTCTGGATGTTGCCGCCCGACAGCGAACTGGTGGTGGTGGACAGGTCGGGCGTCTTGACCGCGTACTCCTCCACGAGGTTCTCGCCGTGGGCCTTGATCGCGTTGGTCCGCAACACCCCACGGCTGGAGAACCGGGGCTCGCCGTGGGCCAGCAGCATCAGGTTCTCCGACACGCTGAAGCTGCCCACGGCGCCGTCACGCATGCGCTCCTCGGGAATGAAGGCCAGCCCGGCGCTGCGCACCTGCTTGGGTTCGGCTCCGGTCACATCGGTGCCGTCGATCGACACGCGGCCCGCGGCTACGGGTCGCAGACCGGCAATCGACTCGGCCAGTTCCCGCTGACCGTTGCCAGACACACCCGCGATGCCCAGGATGCGTCCACCGCGCACCTCGAGATCGAGATCCTTCACCGCCTCAGTGCCCCGGTCGCCCACCACCGTGAGCCCCTTGACGCTGAGGCGCACCCCACGATCCTCGGTGTCGGCCATGTCCGGAGCCAGCCTCACCGGCCGTCCCACCATCATGTGGGCCAGACCCTCCCGGTCGGTCTCGGCCGGGACGGTGGTGCCCACCACACCGCCGTCGCGCAGCACCGTGATCCGGTCGGCCAGGGCCAGCACCTCATGCAGCTTGTGCGAGATGAAGATCAGGCCGCGGCCGTCGTTGGCCATCCGGCGCAACGTGATGAACAGGTCGTCCACCTCACCGGGGGTCAAAACCGCGGTGGGCTCGTCGAGCACCAGCAGCCGGGCGTCGCGCAGCAGCGCCTTGATGATCTCCACCCTCTGGCGCTCACCGACCGCCAACTGCCACAGGTAGGTGTCGGGCTGGATGTCGAGGCCGTACGTCTGGGAGAGCTCGATGATGCGGGCCCGCACACCGGCGAGATCGGGTCGGCCCTTGCGGTGCGACCTCAACCCGAGGGCCACGTTCTCGGTGACGGTGAGGGTCGGCACCAGCATGAAGTGCTGGTGGATCATGCCGATCCCCGCGGCAATGGCCGTGGCCGGCGACCGCACCCTCGACGGTTCGCCGTCGAGGAAGACCTCGCCGCTGTCGGGTGCGTACAGCCCGAACAGGATCTTCATGAGCGTGCTCTTGCCCGCCCCGTTCTCGCCCAGCAGAGCGTGAATCTCGCCCGCTTGGACGTCGAAGGCGACCGAGTCGTTGGCCAGCACCCCGGGGAAGCGCTTGGTGATGCCGCGCATCTCCAGCAGCGGCACCTCCTGTCGCTCCCCCGGGGTGTCGGTCATGGCCTGTCGCTCGTCTTCCTGCTCAGGTGATCGTCGGGCTCAGTCGCGCTTCGGGATCAACCGACGCCGGTGTCGAGCGAGCCGTCGACGAAGGCGGCCACCGCGTTGTCCATGGCTGTGCGGGCGTCGGCGGGCACGTCGTAGGCGTCGTTGTACTCGATCACGAGACCGTTGTTGGCGAAGTCGATCACGTAGGCGCTGCCACCCATCGACCCCCGCTGGATGTCTCGCACCAGGTCGTCGAGCACCACGTCCCACTTGTAGACCTGGTTGGCCACCACCACTTCGGGGCCCACCGAGGTCTGGTTGGACTGAGTGCCGAACCAGGGGATATTGCTCTCACGGGCCACACCGATGGCGCCCACCGTCATCTGCGCGGTGCCGGTGAGCACCGCATGGCCGTTGCCGATGAAGGACTGAGCCGCCTCAGCAGCCAACTGCACATCCGCGAACGAGTCGGTGTACACCGAGTTGGCCGTGCCACCGCCCGCGGCGACACCGGCCGCGAAACCGTCCACGTACAACTTGGCGTCGCCCACCTCGATCGGGCCGATGATCCCGACAGGCGAGTCGCCCGCGATCACGGCCGCGGCGAGACCCATGGCGTAGCCGCCCTGATCTGAGCGGGTGGTGTAGGCCGAGATGTTGGGCTGACCGAACGTCTCCACCGAAGTACCCCACGCGAAAGCCGTGCCGGGGAAGTCAGGCGCGATCTCCTCAAGCAGACCGCCGTACTGCGAACCATGCGCGATCACCAAGTCA
>JAJDZO010000171.1 GCA_022824605.1 Acidimicrobiia bacterium | reverse complement strand
CATCACCCGATCCGAGAACGGCACACCGATCTCGATGGCGTCGGCCCCCGCGGCCGCGGCCGCGGCGATCGTCTCCAGCCAGTCGTCGCCCAACCCGCCCGTCAGGTAAGGCACCAGGCACTTGCCGCCGGAGTCCCGCCGGGCCCGCAGCGCGGCCTCCAGCGTTCCCTGGTCGTTCGTGCTCGGCCCGGGCGTCTCTGCCCCGGTGCTGGTCACGTGAGGATGCCCATCAGCTGGTCGACGTCCTTGTCTCCCCGGCCGCTGAGGTTCAACAGCACGGTGCGGCCCGCGAGTTCGGAGCGGGCCCGCGACACCCACGCCAGCGCGTGGGCGCATTCCAGGGCTCCGATGATGCCCTCGGTGCGGGCCAGCAGGCTGAACGCGTCGACCACCTCGCTGTCGGTGACCTGCTCGTAGGTCGCCCGGCCGGTGGCGGCCAGGTGCGAGTGCTCCGGACCCACACCGGGATAGTCCAGCCCAGCCGAGATCGACTCGGCCTCGAGCACCTGACCCCACTCGTCCTGCATCAGATACGACCGAGAGCCGTGAACGATTCCGGGGACGGCCCGGCCGATGGCCGCGCCCCCGGCCGGCTCCACCCCCACGAGCTCGGCCGTCGTGTCGGCGAACCCGGCAAAGATCCCGGCCGCGTTGGAGCCGCCTCCCACCGCCGCGGTGACCACGTCGGGTACTCCGCCTTCGAGGAGTGCCCCACACTGACGGCGGGCCTCCTCGCCGATCACCCTCTGGAACTCGCGCACCATCCACGGGTACGGGTGCGGCCCCATCACCGAGCCCAGGCAGTAATGGGTGGTGTCGGCCACCGCCACCCAGTGGCGCATGGCCTCGTTGACGGCGTCCTTGAGGGTGCATGATCCGCTCTCGGCCGCCCGGACCTCGGCGCCCAGAAGGCTCATCCGGAACACGTTGAGTTCCTGACGGGCGATGTCGACGGTGCCCATGTACACGATGCAGTCCATTCCGAACAGGGCGGCCGCGGTGGCGGTGGCCACCCCGTGCTGGCCCGCACCGGTCTCAGCCACCAGACTGGTCTTGCCCATCCGCTGAGCAAGCAGCGCCTGGCCGAGCACGTTGTTGATCTTGTGGCTGCCGGTGTGGTTGAGATCCTCGCGCTTGGCCAGGATCCTCACTCCCAGCTCCTCGGACAGGTTCTCACATTCGGTGAGCGGCGAGGGTCGCCCGGCGTAGTCGCGCAGCAGGCGGTCGAGTTCGATGCGGAAAGCGGCGTCGCCCCACGCGGAGCGGAAGGCTCGGTCGAGTTCCTGGCAGGCCGGCACGAGCGTTTCGGGCACGAACATTCCGCCGAATTCGCCGAAGCGTCCGTCAGCGGTGGGCTCCCCCATGAACTCCGTGACCGGATCGGCCGCCGCGGCCGGGTCGGTCACTGGTCCTGCTCCCAGTCGTAGGGAGCGGGTCCGGCCGGATGGCCACGAACCTCGTCGGCCGACTCGACCTGTTCCCGGGCGGTCGCGGCTCCGGCTGCCTTGGCCGCGTTCACGAAGGCACGCAGACGGGCTGGGTCCTTGCGGCCCGGCCTCGACTCCACACCGCTGGCGACGTCTACTCCCCAGGGCCGGACCCGCCGGATGGCCGCGGCCACGTTGTCGGCGTGTAGGCCGCCCGCCAACAGCAGGCGGTGCCCGGCCAGCGGAGCGCCCTCGGCCAACGACCAGTCGAACACCTCGCCGGAGCCGGGCTGTTTGCTGTCGAGCATCACTATGTCGGCGTGGTAGTCGGCCAGGTGCTGCAGGCCCTCATGGCCGGCGGGGAACGCCTTGATGGTGACCGGCACTCTGGCGGCCACCCAGGCGGTGTCCTCCGGCGACTCGTGGCCGTGGAGTTGGACCGCGCCCAGACGCGCCTCCGAGGCGATCGACACCACCCGCGACGCCAACTCGTTGCGGAAGACTCCCACGCTCAACACGTCGCTGGGCAGGCGGCGCACGATGTCACGGACCCGGTCCGCGGGCACCTGACGGGGTGACGGAGCGAAAATGAACCCCACCGCGTCGGCGCCGAGGGCCACGGCCAGCAGAGCGTCGTCCTCGGTGGTAGTCCCGCAGATCTTCACGAACACCGACTTGACGCTAGTGGCTCCTAGTGGCTGATCGTTGTCAACGCGTCGGTCTGTGGCGGCTGCGGATCAGCACGACGAAGGGCGACAGCATGAACAGCAGAGCCGACAGCCCGAGCAGCACCAGCCCGAAGCGCACCAGCACGAATCCCCCGGCCATCACGCCGAAGATCACCGCGAAGATTCCGGCCACGAAGGCCAGCGGGGTTCCGGCCCGCATCCATGCCGGAAGACTGCCGCCGGTCAGAGGGCGGTCGTCGCCGTCGAAGAAGTCCCGCCCTGCGTCGAAGTCGTCCAAGTCGTCCAAGTCGTCGAATTCGTCGTGCCAGGCGTCGAAACCCTGTTCGTGGACGCCTGGATCACGCGGCGAGCTCGGTGGAGCTTGCGGGCTGGGCGGAGCTTGCGGGCTGGGCGGAGCTTGGGGCGGCTGCCTCAGACGACGGTCGACGGCCGCTCGGGAGTCGGCGTCCGACAGCGTCTCCCAGGCCAGGTTGATGCGGCGCATCTGTTCGGCGGCGGCCGGGTCGTCGCCCGCCACGTCGGGGTGGGTGCTTCGAGCCAGGGCCAGATAGGCCCGTCTGATCTCTGCGACGGGGGCGTCCCGGGCAACGCCCAGCACCGCGTACGGGTCCACTGCGTCATCGTAGATGCGAGCCGCGGGCCCCGCCCCGACGCGACAAACCTGCGCCTATCCGCGCGCCCTCGTGGCCCTAGCGGTTCGTTTCTGTGGCTGGACTGGAGGAGGCCGCGGTATGCAGAACGGTGGCGGCCATGCCGTTGACCTCGGCGGCGGCGGGCGGCTCCACCCGGCGATGCACCGAGCCGAGGGCCACGGTCCGGCCGGCGGAGCGGTCGCTTGCAGCCGAGGTGATCTCCCCCACTGCTCGACCCTCCACGGTGATATCGGCACCGGGCACCACCCCGTCGCCGCGAATCTCGAGAAGTCGCACCGGACGGGGCACGTTCCCGCCGCGGCTGTCGATACGGGCCACCAGCTCCTGACCGGTGTAGCAGCCCTTGGTGAAGCTCACCGAACACTCCACCAGCCCGGCGATCTCGGCGGGGATGGTGCGCTCGGTCAGCTCGCGGCCCATGGCAGGCCACCCGGCCCGGATGCGGGCCACCTCGAAGTCGGCAGCGAAACCTTCGTTTCCCTCCGGCAGGGCCACGTCTCCCTCTGGCAGGGCCACGTCCGGGCCGAGAAGATCCACTCCTTCGAAGCCCGGCCACTGAACCTCGGCCCACAACTCAGCGCTGGACTGCTGCAGGCTCTCCGGCACGTCGGCGGCGCTCCGGATACTCACCATGTTCCAGCCCCGCAGGACGTCGAACGTAGCGTCGACACGGAGCCTGAACCGCTCGAGGCGAGCCACCAGCCCGGGCGCGAATCCGGCATCCAGGTCGAGGATGAACTCGTTGTCGTCGAGTCGGGTCAGCCGGAACCAGGCGTCCACCTTGCCCTGAGGTGCGAGCACCAGCGACCACGCCGAGGCGCCGGGCTCCACGGCATCGACGTCCTGAGAGATCTGGCCCTGTAGGAATCCGGCCGCGTCGCTGCCGCTCACCCTCACCACATCCCTAGGCGCCAGCACCGCTACCTGGCTCGTGGTCACTGCCGGGCTGCTCTCTTGCGGGCTGCGGTCATGCGCCGGGCTGCCGGGACGGCGGCCAGCAGCGCCTTGGCC
>JAJDZO010000249.1 GCA_022824605.1 Acidimicrobiia bacterium | reverse complement strand
ACTGGGGAATGTCGATCACCCCGGTCTCGGAGGCCATCACCACCAGACCGTCGCTGGTGACGGTGTAGCGAGAGGGTCGCAGGCCGTTGCGGTCGAGCACCGCTCCGATCACGGTCCCGTCGGTGAACGCGATCGAGGCCGGGCCGTCCCAGGGTTCCATGCGGGTGGCGTGGTACTGGTAGAAGGCCTTGCGTTCGGGCGTCATCTCGGCGTGATGCTCCCAGGGCTCGGGGATCATCATGAGAACGGCCTCGGCCATCGAGTAGCCGCCCAGAGTCAGCAGTTCCAGCACCTCGTCGAAACCGGCGGTGTCGCTGGCGCCGGGCGTGCAGATCGGGAAGGCCCGCTCGAGGCCGTCGAGGTGCGGCGACGACAGCAGGGTCTCGCGGGCCCGCATCCAGTTGCGGTTGCCGGCGATGGTGTTGATCTCGCCGTTGTGGGCGATCATGCGGTACGGGTGGGCCAGCGGCCACGAGGGGAAGGTGTTGGTGGAGAAGCGGGAGTGCACCAGCGCCAGCGCGCTCTGGACCCGCTCGTCACGCAGGTCGGAATAGAACGACGTCAGCTGGCCGCAGATGAGCATTCCCTTGTAGACGAGGGTCCGGGCGCTGAGGCTCGGGAAGTAGACGCCGGTGTGGGGCGGGGCGGCACTGCCCATGGCCGCATCGTCGTCCTCGGCGGCCTGATAGCCGGCGCCGCCTGTGCCGATCTCGTGCTCTATGCGCTTGCGCACGATGTAGACCCGACGGTCGAGGTCGATGCCTGCCAGGTCGTCGCCGGCGATGAACACCTGCCGGAAGCTCGGCATGGCGGCGCGAGAGCCCGATCCCAGCACGGAGACGTCGACGGGAACCTCTCGCCAGCCGATCACCCGGAGACCCTCTGAGCGCACGATCCGCTCCACCTGCGCGGCCGCCTTCTCGGCGTCGTGACGCGCCGGTGGCAGGAACCCGATGCCGGTGGCGTAGCGTCCCACGGGCGGGAGTTCGTAGTCCACCACGTCTCGCAGGTAGCGGTCGGGTATCTGGATCAGGATCCCGGCGCCGTCACCGGTGAGGGGGTCGGCCCCCAGAGCGCCGCGGTGCTCGAGGTTGCAGAGCGCTCGCACGCCCAGCGCCACCACATCGTGGGAGGCTTTGCCGCCGATGTGGCACACGAAGCTGACGCCGCAGGCGTCGTGTTCGTGCTGAGGGTCATAGAGGCCCTGGCGTTGGACGGGATGGGCAGCCATCGGTCACCTCGCGCCGACGTTGGACGATCAGGTTCGACGTCTCCCAGGCGGTACTCCGCAAGCCCGATCCGCGGCGAGCACGGTGGCGGGACGGACTTCATTGGCCGATCACCGCTCGAGACGCGTCGATACAACCTACCGGGCAGCGCCCCGAAGCGCCAAGCCCGGAGCGGTCAGCCCCTGAGCGTCAGCGTTGAAACCGGCGCGTCGCGAAGCGCATCCAGTGGCGGCCCTGGCGCGTCGCCGCGTGGTACGAGCTGGTGAACAGGCCCGCGGCGGTCAACAGGATCGGAAAGATCTCCAGACGGCCGATCACCATGAGCAGGGCCAGCACCAGCCTCGCGGGCTGAGAGAACGCCACCGCGTAGTTGGAGGTGGGGCCGGCCTCGCCCAAGGCCGGGCCCATGTTTCCCAATGCCGAGAAGACCGCGCCCAGAGAGGTCTCCAGATCTCCACCGAGCGAGGTCACCGCCAGAAGCCCGCCCAGCACCAGCAGGAAGTGCAGCAGGAAGAACCCGGCGGCACGCGCCACCACAGCTTCACGAACAGTCTCGGAGCCGAGCCGGATCGGGATGACGGCCCGAGGCGTCTGGGTGTAGCGGATCGATCTGAGCATCGTCAGGCCCAACACCCTCATGCGCATCACCTTGATGCCGCCTGAAGTCGACCCGGCGCAGCCGCCCACCACCATCAACCCCACCAGGATCAACTGCGCTCCGGCCGCCCAGGCAACGTAATCGGCCGGCGAGCCCGGGCCGGTGGCGTTGGACAGCCCGGTGCTGGTGCCCAGCGAGACGACAGTGAACACCGCGGCCCGGATCGATGAGCCCAGTGCCAGCCCGTTCTCCAGCCAGACGATCAGCACGATCACAGCTGATGCCGCACTCAGCACCGTGAGGTACGTGCGAAACTCGCTGTTGCGGTGATAGGGCAGGGTGCGTGCGGTCACGGCGCGCCAGTGCAGCGTGAAGCTGGTGCCGCCGAGGATCATGAACACGATGGCCACCGCCTCCACGGCCACGCTGTCGTAGTGGCCTATCGAGTCGGCATGCACCGAGAACCCGCCGGTGGCCGCCACCGTGAACGCGTGGGCCACCGCATCGTACAGCGACGAGAATCCGTCCGCCGCGTAGAACGCCACCGCCGCGCAGGCGGTGAAGCCGATGTACACCAGCCAGAGCCTGCGGGCCGTCTCGCTGACCCTTGGAGCGAGCCGGTCCGAGGACGTGCCCGGCAGCTCGGCGGTGATCAGCTCCAGGCCGCCGACGCCGAGGAACGGCAGCACCGCCACCGCCAGAACCACCACGCCCATGCCCCCGTACCAGTGGGTGAGCTGGCGGTACATCATCAGGCCTCGACCCGGCGCCTCGAAGTCCGACAGGACGGTGGAGCCGCTGGCCGAGAACCCCGAGGCCGACTCGAACAGGCTGTTGACGAGCTGTTCGACGAAGCCCACACCGGGCACGGCGAACGTGCCGGCCAGCACGAACGGCAGCGCTCCGGCCGCGGTGGTGAGGATCCACGTCCAGGCGACGGTGGCGAAGACCTGCCTCATTCGGGTGGTGCCCGGCGCGGTGAGGTACCACAAGGCGCCGCCTGCGGATCCCACCACCACCGCGGACACCACCAGCGCGGCGGTGTCGCGCCGGCTGGTGAGCGCTTCCAGCAGGGCGCAGCCCATCATCCCCAGCGACACTGCGGCCAGGGAGATCCCGAGAATGTGCATGTTCGTGGAGACGATGCGGTCCCTCAGCGAGCCCCGACCCGACGGGTCGCTCCGGACGACCGACTCGCTAGCCATCCCGGTATCCGGACTCCGCTGAGGCTCTGCGCGACAGCACCGGCTGGAACGCACCACGCATTCGCCGTCGCGCGCCCCGGTACCAGCCCAGCACCAGACCGATGCCGGCCAGCACAGGCGGCACCGTGGCCCGACCGGCGATCATCAGCGGCACCAGGGCCAGCCGCTCGGCGGAGTCGACGCCGTCGAGCAGCCCGAACGCCCCGATTTCACCCACGGCGGGGCCGAAGGTGCTGACCGCGCTGACCGAACCCCACACGCTGCCCAGCAGAGACACTCCCGAGACACCCAGCAGCATGGTTCCGACCCCTACCAGCATCAGGTAGGCGAGGTGGTGGCCGCCCAGACGGTCGAGAGCGCGCTGGGACAGGGTCTGGCGGTCGCTTCGCACCAGCACGACCGCGTACGGATCGATCTGGCGGCGCAGTTCGCCTCCCGCCGAGGCCATCAGCAGCCGGACTCGCATGACCCGCAGGCCTCCGCCCGGCGATCCCATCATGGTGCCGATCCCGACCGCGACCAGCATCACGACCGTGGCCGCCGTCCCCCACGCGGTCCAGTCCGCCACCGCGAATCCGGTGGTGCTCATGGCGGAGGTTGCCATGAAGGCGGCCTCGCCGACGCCGACGCCGCGGTGCAGCGCCATGGCGGTCGTCGCCACCGCGATCAGCGCCACGAAAGTCTGGAGTTCCTGGGAACGCCACAGAGGCCGCAATCGGCCCCGGGCGATCCACCAGATCACGAAGATGCCCGCCCCGGCCACCAGCATCCCGACGCCGGCCACCGCCTGCACGGCGCCGCCGTATCCGGCCAGCGAGTCGGGCCGACCGGTGAAACCGCCCGTCGAGGCGGTGCCGAGCCCCACCACCAGCGCCTCGGTGACGCCGAGCCCGCACAGCAGGTAGGCCACTACGCAAGCCGCGGTGAAACCCGAGTAGAGCAACAGCACGCGGCGTCTGCCCGTAACGGCGCTGGGCACAAGGTCCCGTCCTGATCGCCCGGTGCTGTAGCCGATCAGCGATGTCGACCGCAGCACCGACGGGAGGGTCACCACTCCGATGAGCACCGCCGTCAGGCCGCCGACCCAGCTGGTGGCAGCTCTGAACAGCATCACCGTTCGCGACGCCTCGGCGCCGTCGAGCAGGGTGAGCGAGGTGGTGGTGAAGCCGGCTGCGGACTCCACCAGGGCGTCGTCGAGCCGGGGCAGGGCCGCGGTGGACGCGTAGAGGACTGCGCCGAACAGCACCAGCACCACCCACAACAACCCGATCCCGGCGAACACTCGGCCTGCAGTCGGCCGCTCCGGCGGCGCGACCCGCCGTCTGGCCAGGGCCGATACTGCGGCCAGAGCCGCACCCACGCACGCGAAGGCGGTCGCGTCGGAGGAGTCGTCGCCGATTCCGGCGAGGCCACTGAGCATCGTGGCGATGCCTAGAACGAGACCGGCGTCGACGATCGCGGCCAGCCCCCACGACACGATCCGCCGCGGCGCCTGCCTCGCGGTGCTGCTGAGCAGCGGCCGGGTGCGCCTCAGGGGACCCAGACGTCGACGTCTGGGCGCTCGACCTCCTAGGCGTCGCACGTCAACCGGCGATGGACCTCCCGCACCGAGCCTGGAGTGGCGAAGGCGACCACATGGTCGCGTGCACGCAGCCGGCTGCGGCCCCGAGCGATCTGCGGCTTGCCGTCGCGCACTATCACCCCGATGAGCACACCCTTCGGCAGGTTGAGATCCCGCACGAGAGAGTTGTCGGCGGGGCTGCCCTTCTCCACTTCGAGTTCGAGCACCTCGGCGTCGGATTCCAGGAAAGTCGCCACCGCGGCCACATCGCCGCGCACGAAGCGCATCACCCCGTCGGCGATGGCGGTGCGGGGCGACAGGGCCACATCGACGCCCGCGGAGTCGAGCAGCGAGAGCAGGGCCAGCTTGTGTACCACCGCGATCGTCTCCGACGCTCCCACCGACTTGGCGTACAGGCAGGCCAGGATGTTCGACTCGTCCTCGCCGGTCAGCGCGGCCACCACGTCGAATCGGCCGAGGTCGGTCTCCTCGAGGAGGTCGGCGTCGGTGATGTCACCCTCGAACACCTGCACGCCGTGGAGGTCCTCGGCCAGTTCCAGGGCCCGTTCGGGGTCGCGCTCGACGATCACCACCTCGACTCCTCGCGACACCAGGCGGGCCGCGAGGATCTCGGCGGTACGGCCCCCGCCCAGCAGCAGCACATGGCGCACCGAACCGGTGCCCAGGCCCAACAGACGGGCCACGCTGCGGCGGGCCCGGCGTTTGCACACCACCCGCACCAGGTCGTCCTCCAGCATGGTGTAGTCGGCTCGCGGGATGTAGGTCTGATCTCCTCGCGAGATCGAGCCGACGATGAACTCCCAGTCCGGCTCGTACTCGGCCGCGATCTCCGACAGGCGCCGCCCCACGATGGGGGCGTCGGCCTCGAGGCGGGCACCCATCACGATGGCTTCTCCGTGCGCCATCACCGCGATCTCGGACGCGCCGGGGTATTCGAGCAGGTCCAGGATCCGCTCGGCCGTCTGATGGTCGGGATCCATCACCAGGTCGGCTTGGAACGTCTGGCGCAACTCGGCCGATGCCCGGCTGCGCAACTCCTCGGCCTCGATGCGAACGATGGTGCGGGCCACGCCCCGCTGCTTGGCGATCAACGACGTCACCAGGTTGACCTCGTCGTTGCTGGTGACGGCCACCACCAGGTCGCATTTGTCCACCCCGGCGTCGGCGAGGACGCTGGGATGGGTGCCGCTGCCCTCCACGGTGAGCACATCGAGGTCGGCGCCCAACTGGCGCAGACGGTTGGCGCTGATGTCGACCACCGAGACGTTGTGCCGCTCGTGGCTCAGGCGGGCCGCCACATAGGAGCCGACCTCACCGGCCCCTACGACGATGACATGCATTGGCTATTTTCTAGCGCCTCAGCCCGCCAAGATGATGTCTCGGTCGGTTGCTACCGCATCCAGCGGCACGTCCCACGGCTCCTGTGGCACCCGGTCGACCTGCTGGAACCCGTAGGCCACACCTACGAGCACGGGGCGTTGCCCGCCTGTGACTGACCCCAGTCGGGCCAGCGCCCGGTCGTAGAAGCCGCCGCCCTGCCCCAGCCGGCGACAGCGCCCGTCGAAGGCGATCAACGGCACCAGGACCGCGTCATGGTCGGCCAGCGCCACCACCTCACCGTCGACGGGCTCGGGTATGCCGAAGGCCCCCGACACGAACTTCTGGTCGCGGCGCCAGGCCACGAACTCCAGATGGTCGCCCACCACCCGGGGAAGGGTGTACCTCTGCCGGCCGGCGCCGTGCAGGAGCGCATCCACGGGGATCTCCCCCCTCACCGCGCGGTAGGCGGCCACCCGGCGAGCTTCGGTGATCAGCGGCAGCGATTCCAGCCTCTGGGCCAACGCTGCGCCGGCCGCCGCCACATCCGCGGGGTCGAGCCCGGACCGGCGGGCCCTCATGGCGGAGCGAAGTTGGGCCTTGGCGTCGGCCACCGATGTCATCGCCCAAGAGTAGGCTCGACCGCTTCGGAGGACTTCACCTAAAGGGAGCGAACTCTTGCAAGCCATTCCGTATATCGCGCTCGTGTCGGCGGCGGCCGCGCTGGTTCTGGCGGCCTTCTTCTACAGAAAGGTCAAGGCCGCCCCGCCCGGCAACGAGCTCATGGTTTCGATCATGCATCAGATCCAGGCCGGGGCGCGGGCCTTCCTGCGCCAGGAGTACACCTGGGTCGCCGGCTTCGTCGTAGTGATGGCCGTGCTGATCCCGGTGGTAACTGGGGTGGCCCTGTCGCTGGTGAGCTACCTGCTCGGAGCGGTGCTCTCGGCGGGGGCGGGCTACGCCGGCATGACGGTGGCCACCATGGCCAACGCCCGCACCACCAACGCAGCCATCGACGGTCCGTCCAAGGCCCTGCCCCTCGCCTTCCGGGGCGGTGCGGTGATGGGGTTCTCGGTGGCCGGTCTGTCGCTGCTCGGGCTGACGTTCACCTACCTGCTGTTCGTCGAGTGGATCGGCACCGACGACGCTTTCGAGATCTTCACCGCCTTCGGCCTGGGCGCCAGCTCCATCGCGCTGTTCGCCAGGGTGGGCGGAGGCATCTACACCAAGGCCGCCGATGTCGGCGGTGACCTGGTGGGCAAGGTCGAGGCCGGGATACCCGAGGACGATCCCCGCAATCCGGCCACCATCGCCGACGCCGTGGGCGACAATGTGGGCGACGTGGCCGGCATGGGCGCCGACCTGTTCGAGAGCTACTCGGGCTCGATCATCGCTCCGGTGGCCCTCACCGCCTTCAGCCTCGGGCTGACCGCAGAGGCAGCCGGCGACGAGTTCGTCGTTCAGTTGCTGATGTTCCCGATGGCTGTTGCCTTCGTCGGCATGGTCGGTGCCATCATCGGTTCCTTCGCGGTGCGGGGCGGCAACAGCACCGACGTCAAGGACCTGTCGCGCCAGCTGCATCGGGGCACCAGCGTGGCCATGCTGCTCACCGTCATCGGCACGCTGGTGATGGGCGGCATCTTCTTCGGCGACGGCGATCTGTTCGAGGCCTGGTACGGGCTGCCGGTGTCGGTGATCGGCGGGCTGGCCGTGGGCTGGGGCATCGGCAAGGTGGCCGAGATCTGGACCAGCGACCACTTCCGTCCGGTGAAGCGGATCGCCGCGCAGGCTGAGACCGGTCCGGCCACCACCGTGCTGTCGGGGGTGTCGGCCGGGATGGTGTCGGTGGCGGCCTCGGTCGGGCTGATCGCGGTGGGCGTGCTGGTGGCCTACTGGGGCGGTCAGCAGACCCTGGGCGAGTCCACCTTCGGCGGCGTGTACGGCATAGCGGTGGCCGCGGTGGGGATGCTGGCCACCACCGGAGTGGTGGTGTCGGTGGACGCCTACGGTCCCATCGCCGACAACGCCGGCGGGATCGCCGAGATGGCCGAACTCGATCCGAGCGTGCGAGAGGTCACCGACGCGCTCGACTCACTGGGCAACACCACCGCGGCCATCGCCAAAGGCTTCGCGGTGGGCTCGGCCGCGCTCACCGCACTGGCGCTGTTCAAGACGTTCGAGGTGGCCCTGGCCGACGCCGCCGCCGAACAGGGCCGGAACTTCGAGCTGAGCCTCGACATCGGCTCGGTCGACGTGTTCATCGGGATGTTCCTAGGGGCGATGGTGCCGTTCCTGTTCGCGGCGCTCACCATCGACGCGGTCGGTCGGGCGGCCAACAAGATGATCGAGGAGGTGCGCCGCCAGTTCCGCGAGATCCCCGGACTACGCGAGGGCACCCCCGGCGTGTCGCCCGACTCCGCGGCGTGCGTGGCCATCTCCACGCAAGGTTCACTGCGTGAGATGCTGGCCCCCGGGGCGTTGGCGGTGGTGGTGCCGCTGGTGATCGGGTTCATCGATGTGGACGCACTGGGCGGGTTCCTAGCAGGAGCGCTGGTCACCGGCTTCGCGTTGGCCATCTTCATGGCCAACGCGGGCGGGGCCTGGGACAACGCCAAGAAGTACATCGAGGCCGGCGCCCACGGCGGCAAGGGCTCCGAACCCCACAAGGCCGCAGTGGTGGGCGACACGGTAGGCGACCCCTTCAAGGACACCTCAGGCCCCTCAATGAACATCCTCATC
>JAJDZO010000149.1 GCA_022824605.1 Acidimicrobiia bacterium | reverse complement strand
GCGACCGCGTGGTGGCTGGCGGTGTTCGCGGTTTTGGCGGTGGCGGTGCCGGTGGCGCTGGGCGCGCTGGCGGTGGAGTGGCGGGCCGCGGGCTGGCCGATGCCGTCGATGCCCGCCGGGGTGCCCGCGGGGCTGGTTGCTGTGAGCAAGAGCCCGGATCGGCCCGAGCGGGACTTCATCCGGCGGCGGTGGCCGGTGCCCGCCCCTTACGACTACCGCTGCCCGGGGCCTGGCGTTTTGATCGGCCGCTACCGGCGGCGCCATCTGGTGTCCGCGGACGGGCTGCCGGTGCTGGTGGTGGGATCGACGGGTTCGGGCAAGACCCGCCGGTTCTTGGGGCCGAACACGGCGCACTATCCCGGCCCGGTGGTCGCCACAAGCGTGAAGCAGGACTTGGCCGAGCTGACCCTTGAGCACCGCAAATCGAAGGGCACGGTGTACGGGTTCGAGCCGACCGGGCGGCTGCACGGCTGGATGGCCGCCAACGGGATCACCCCGGTGTCGTGGGATCCGGTGCGCTACATGGCCGCCGACCCGACACGCGAGAACGCCGACATGCTGTCGCATTTCCTCGCCGGGCAGGCCAGCGCGGCGGGTCAGGGAAGCCAGGCGGTGTGGCCGAACCTGGTGCAGGCCGCGCTGAGCGACATGCTTCTGATCGCGTCGGAGATCGGCGCGTCGCTGTCGACGGTGCTGGGCTGGATGACGAAGCTGTCGGTGTTCGCCGACATCGCCAAGGACACCGCGCTGCGCCGCAAGCTGTCGCCGGAGGCCAAAGAGGCCCTCGACCAGCTCGCCAGCGACGGGCAGAAGGACTCGCGCATCGCCGGCTCCATCGAGGCGACCGCGCACGAGCTGACCCGCAGCCTGAAGTGGACGGCCAAAGCCGGCGCCAAGGTGGCGCCGGTGCCGGTTGACGTGACCTCCAACGGCGGGTCGGACACGCTGTTTTTGATCGCCGACCACTCGTCGCAGTCCACGCACGAGGCGCTGTTCGGCGCGGTGCTGCGCCATTTGTTCCACGTCGCGGAGACCGCGGTGCTCGACCCCGACGTGGCCCACACCCGCCCGATGTTCGCCCTAGACGAGTTCGCCAATCTGGCCCGCTTGAACGACATGCCGAAGCTGATCTCGACGATCCGGTCGCGCGCGCAGGTAATCATCGGCATCCAGACCCCCGCGCAGCTCGCCGCGAGCTGGGGCAAAGAGCACGCCACGACGATCATGGACAACTGCGCGGTGAAGGTCGTGCTGCCCGGATCGTCGGACTCCGCGGCGTTGCAGACGTTCGTGACCCTCACCGACGACGATGACGACAAATCGGCGGTGGCCACCGCGGCGAGCTGGCGGATGATCGAGGACGGCTACGCGATGGCGGTGGCCGGCAACCGCAAGCCGTTCAAGTTCCAGCTCGCCGACGCCGACCGCTGGCTCGACGCCCCCGACGCCCCCGAAGACGCCGAAGACCCCGGCGAGGCGGACGGTCCCCAGCCGCAAGCCGAGGGCCCGCCGGAGCCGACCGAACAAGCGCCCGGCGGCGCTCCCGGCGACATGGGGCCTGCGGAGGCACCGGGCATGGAGGACGCCGTGGGGGGAGCCGGCGGCGAGAAGCCCGGCCCGGTCGACGCCGGGAGGCTGTTCGAGTACCCCCCGGAGACGCCGGCGCCCTACGAGCTGCTCTATGAGAGCCCCGATGTGGACGCCCTCGACAGGTTCGCGGGCGCTAGCTTGCTCGCCGGCGTCGACCGCGACGAGCTGGCCGAGGCCCACGAGAACATCAGGGCCCGGCTGGCCCGAGCCGTGCCCTTCGCCGAAACGGCCGCCACCGCCGACGACCCCGGCGGCGACGGCGACGGCTATGGCGGCGACGGCTACGACTACGGCTACGGCGACGGCCGTGCTGGCGGGGCTGGGGGTGCTGGCGGGGCCGGCGTTTGGGTGCCTCCTCCGGTTCTGGAGGCGGACAACGCGCTGGGGATCAGTGTGGAGGGTGTCGAGGCGCGGCGGCCCGAGGCCGTCCCGCGATACGAGATGTTGACGTTCGAGGACGCGGACGGCGCGTTCGGCCTGCACCCGTCGGGCTGCGTGGTCGATCTTGCCGATGCGCAACGAGAGGAGGTGCGCCATGGGCACGAGCTCTGTGGTGTATGAGACGGACCGGGCCCAGAACGTCGCCGCGCACATCGCGGCGGCGCTGGCGGCCAGCGCAGAGCGGTCCTGTGCCGACGAGCGCTGGACTGGGTGCTGGGACGCCATCGGACCGGCCCAGCCGCACGACCCGGTCAACGGAACGGTGTGGTCGGGCATCAATCGGTACGCGCTGGTGGCCGGTTGCACCGCCATCGGCGGGGCGCCCACTGGGGCGTGGGCGACCGCGGAGTCCTGGGAGGGCGCCGGGCACCGCCTGTGGGTCGGCGAGCCGGGCATCGTCACGCTGTGCGCCGATCTCGGCGGGCTTTCGGCGGTGACGGTGTACAACGCCTGCCAGCTCGAAGAGCCCGCAGCCGCAGACGGGCGGTTCGCGGCCCCGCCGCCGATGGAGGCCGCCGACATCGACCGCCTGTTCGCAGGCGGCGGGGTGGCGAGCACCGAGGAGATCCCCGAGCGCCGCGCGTCGCAGCTCGCGGAGGTCGCCGTCGCGCAGACCGCCGCGGCGCTGGGCCGACCGGCGGGCTGGCAGGACGCCCGCGAGAGCCTCGTCGGCGTGCTGGCGTCGCAGGCTGCCACCAACGCCCTGGGCTTTTTGTACTGGCCCGACCGCCCGGCGCCCGATGTGGTGGATGAGTGGTCGGAGCTTCTGCGGGGCCCCGACGGCGGCGGGGCCGCGCTGGCGGTCACCGCGGACGCTGCCCGGCTGGCCTCGTCGGTGGTCGAGCAGATCGCCGCCCGCCAGCTCGAAGCCCCGCACCGGGGCGCGCCCGCCCCCGACGCCGGCTATCCGCACCCGTTCATCGACTGAAGGAGAACCCCATGGGAAACAGCAATATGGACACCACCCGGCTCCGCAGAGCGGTCGCGGTCACAGCAGTGCTTTTGGCCATCGTCACCGCCGCGGTGGCAGCGGCCCGATGCTCGTCGCCTTCGCAGGTCGTCACCGCCCCTCAGCAGGGCCCCTCGGCCGCCGAGGCGTCGGCGCCGGTGAACGCGGCCGCGGTCGCGCGGGCCCGCCTCGACGAGTGGGCCGGCCAGCGCGTCGCGGTGGCCGGGGTGGAATGGCTCGACGCCGACGCGGCGGTGGTGACCGCCGCGCTGGCCGGCGGCGAGCACGTAGCGGTCACCGTGGTCCGCACCCCGGCGGGCTGGCAGGCCCCGTGGCCCCCGGCCGCGGTGGCGGCAACCCCGGTCGTCCCGGTGGAGGCGTTCGCGGACATCCCGCCCGCGGCCGCCGGCGACGTGCGATGGGAGACAGCGGTGGGCTTTCTGGAGGCGTGGCTGGCCGGCGAAGACCCGTGGCGGTGGACCCACGCCGGTTACCGCCCCGACCCGCCCGCGGTGGCCTACCCCGAGTGGTCGATCACCGGGGCCGGCCAGCCCCTGGCGGTGCCCGGCGCGCCCATAGCGGTGCTGCCCGTCGACGTGGACGCGACCGCCGCGGGCGGCGAGGCCCGCCGGTACCGGTTCTGGGTGGCGGTGCGGGCCGATGCCGACGGGCAGATCGGCGTCACCGCTCTGGCGCACCGGCCCCCGCCGGCCGCGCCGGGGGACGAATAGGTCGCACCCGCCGGTAAAATGGGCCGCAGAGACCGCGCCAGCCCCGGCCAGCTCAGCCTGTTCGACCCCCGAGAGGAGGCTCCCGATGATCCAGTTGACGCTCCCAGCGCCGGAGGTGGCCCCGCTGCGCTGCTGGGACCCGGTGCCGGACCTGGAGGAGTGGGCGCTGGCGGCGTGGCAGTGGCAGGCGATGTGGGCGCCGTTCACCCTGGGCAAGCTGATGCGCCGCACCCCGACCGGAACGGCGACCGAGGACCACGTGGCCGCGCACTTCAACCGGATCGGGGAGCGGTGCTGGGCGATGTGGACCCAGATCAAAGACCACCAGACGAGCGCCCTGCCGACGGGTCTGGGCGAACACCAGATGCGCCGAGCGGAGCGGGAGATCGACCGGCTGGCCGCGCAGATGGTGCGGGCCGAGTGGGTCCAGATCCCCAAGGAAGTGGACTACCCGGCCTACGACCCGGCTCTGGACTGCGAGATGTTCGAGATCTCGGGCCTGGAGCACCTGGGCCGGGCCGAGCTGGCCGACGGGGTGATCTGGGCGGCAGTGCAGGCGACGGGACCGGACCAGGCGACCCCAGCGCAGATGACGGTGGCCGACCTCCAGCACGCCCTGGACCACAGGATCAGCCGGGCGGAGCGCCACCTGGTGTTCACCCGAGCGGCCCAGTGGGCCCGCAGGACGGCGAAAGCGGCACAGACAGCGCCGGAGGGGCTGCGGGGCCTTCTGGCGTATCCGATCCCGGCGTACTGAGCCGCCTGGGGGGCGGGGACTACGCCCCGCCCACAGGCGACATCGGGCGCATCAACGCCAACCTGAGGGCCATCGAGATCGCCAAGGCGGGCGGGCCCGCTGACGACGAGGAGCTGCGCGAGCTGGCCCGGTGGTCGGGGTGGGGGTCGGTGCCCAGCCTGTTCGAGGCCGGCTCGGAGCTGGCCGAGCGGTTCGGGCCGAAGCTGGCCGAGCTGTTGGACGACCAGGAGATGGCGCTGGCGTCGGCCACCACCCCCAACGCCCACTACACCTCCCCGACGGTCGCCGAGGCCATCTGGCGGCTGGCGAAAAAGCTCGGCTTCGAGGCGGGCGCCGCCATCGAGCCGGGATGCGGGCCGGGCGTGTTCATGGCCACCGCGCCGGACGGCGCGCACATCACCGGCGTGGAGAAGGACCCGACCACCGCGGCGATCTGCCGTGCCGCCCACCCCGCCCACACCGTCATCACCGCCGACCTGGCCGACGTGGCCAGCCCCGCCCAGTTCGAGCTGGCAGTGGGCAACGTGCCCTTCTCAGGGATCGTCAAGCCGTACGACCCGGTGATCTCCGCCGACCGGGGCCTGAACCTGCACAACTACGCGCTGGCCAAGGCGCTTTGGTCGCTGCGACCCGGAGGGCTTTTGATCGCGATCACCTCCACGGGAACCCTCGACGCCCTCAACCCCGCCCAGCGGCAGCGGCTCGGAGAGCTCGGAGAGTTCCTCGGCGCGATCCGCCTGCCCGGGTCGGCGTTCGAGCGCCAGTCCGGCACCGGCGTGACCACCGACATCGTGGTGTTCCAGCGCCGCGGCCACGACGGCGAAGCAGCCGCGCCCACCAGCGCCGAGATCGAGGCCGACACCGCCCGGGTGATGGCCCCCTGGAAGGACACGGTGGAGGCCGTCCGCCCCGACGGCGGGCCGTTCATGAAACCGGCCCGCACCACAGACGACGGCGAGAGAATCCCCGCCGAGCCGCACTGGCACAACCGGTGGTACGCAGACCACCCCGATCTGGTGCTGGGCCGCTGGGAGTCCGGCGGCCTCTACGCCGCAGACCAGCTCGTCGTCCGCTACGACGGCGACGACCTCAAAGGCGACCTCGACCGCGCCGTGGACCAGCTGGCCCAAGGCATCGAGCTGGCCCGCCCCCTTCCCGCCCCCGCCCTCGAGAGCGGCGCGGACGACGCCGAGCCGTGCCGGCCGCCGCCGGGCTGGCAGCGGCCCGCCTGGGCGCAGGAGGGCAGCATCTTCGCCTGGAAGGCCCGGAGCGGGACCGGCGCCAAAAAGCCCCGGTTCCGGTTCGCCCGCGTCGAGCGGGGACGCCTCGTCGACCACGCCGGCCCGGCCGAGTCGAACATCAACGCCCGCATGGAGCTGGCCCTGGTCTGCTTCGTGCGAGACGCCCACCGCGACCTCACCGCCGCAGAGGCCGCCGACCTCCCCGACGCGGAGCTCGACCGGCTGCGGCACACGCTGGCCGAGCGCCGCCGGTCGTTCATCTCCCACACCGGCCGCCCGCTCAGCCACTACAAGGCACAGGCCCGCAGCCGCGCCGCCGACGACGCTGAGGAGCCTGCGGCGTCGGGCGGGCTGCGCCGGGTGTACCCAAAGCTCGGCGGGTTCGCCGGGTGGGCCGGGTCGCCCGCGGACCCCGACTACCTGCGGGTCATCGCCCTCGACGACTACAGCCACGAGACCGGCGAGTGCTCAGAGGCCGACATCTTGTCGCGAAGGGTCAACACCCCGCCCGACGCCGCGGTGGAGGCGTCCACCCTCGCCGACGCCGCGGCCGCGTCGATGGGACGGCGCGGCCGGCTCGACCTGGACTACATGGCCGACATCGCGTCGTTCGAGTGGTCGCCCGGCGACCTCGCGGAGGAGGGCGTCGCCTACCTCGACCCGTTCCCCGACGGCGGCGGGCCTCCCCGGTGGGAGGCCGCCCCCCGCTATTTGAGCGGCGACGTGCGGGCCAAGCTGCGACTGGCCCGGCGGGCCGCAGCCGAAGACGGCGGCGACCGCTACTCCCGCAACGTCGAGGCGCTGGTAGCGGCGGTGCCCGCCGACATCGCGCCGTCGGACATCGCGCTGGGCTGCGGCGCGCCGTGGCTGCCGGCTGAGGACGTGGCCGAGTTCATCTGCGACACCCTCGACATACAGAGCTGCGACGTGGAGGTGTCCTACTCGCCCGACGGCGGCTGGGCCATCGGCTTCGCCGGCACCCTGGCCACCCAGGGAGAGGACATGGTGTCGGTGTGGGGCACCGCAGAGCGGCCCGCCCCCAAGCTGTTGCAGGCCGCGTGGGCCAACAAGAAGATCGAGATCACCCAGACCGCCCCAGACGGCACCCGCGAGCCCAACCACCCGGCCATCGCCGCGGCCCGCGCCAAGATCGACAAGTGGAACGCCGAGCTGCGCCGGTGGGCGTTCGACACCGACCCCGGCCGCTGCGACCGCCTGGCCGCTTTGTACAACGACACCTACAACTGCTTCGTCGCCCCCCAGTACCCGCCGGAGTGGCTCGGCCACCCAGCCGGGCTGATCGACTCGTTCAAGCTGCGCGACCACCAGGCATCGGCGGTGTGCCGCATCCTGCACGAGGGCGACGTGCTGTTGGCCCACACGGTGGGGGCGGGCAAGACCGCGGTCATGGCCACCGCGGCGATGGAGATGCGCCGGCTCGGGATATGCGCCAAGCCGCTCATAGCGGTGCCCAACCATCTCGTCGCCCAGTTCTGCCGGGAGATGCAGACGCTGTACCCGAACGCGTCGATCCTCATGCCCGACGGCGGTGCCACCCCGACCGGGCAGCGCCGCCGCAAGGAGTTCATCGCCCGGGCGATGAACGGGGACTGGGACGCCATCGTGATCCCCCTGTCGTTCTTCAACCGGCTGCCCGCGTCGCCCGGCACCGTCGCCGCGTTCAACGCCCGGCGCATCGACGACCTCGCCGCCCAGCTGCGCGGCGACGGCGGCGAAGCCTCGTCGGGGGCGGCCAAGGCCCGCCAGAAGGTCATCGAGCAGGTGCTGGAGAACCGCCGCCAGGAGAACAAAGACCTCGCCCACCGCCAGATGGCGCTGTGGCACCAACAAGGCGTCGCCTTCGAGGAGCTCGGCGTGGACTACATCATGGTCGACGAGGCGCACTGCTTCAAGAACCTGCCGCTGGTCAGCCAGAACCGCGATTTCGCCCAGTCCAGCCCGTCGATCTGGGCGCAGGCCATGGAGGTCAAGGCGTTCGCTCTGCGCGCCCGCAACCGCGAGCTCGGCGTCAACCGGGGCGCCTTGACGTTCGCGACGGGCACCCCGGTCACCAACGCGCCCTGGGAGATATACGTGATGCAGCGCTTCTTGCAGCCCGGCCTCTTGCGCGAGCGGCGGCTGTGGTCGTTCGACTCGTGGGCCGCAGCGTTCGCCGAGTCCGTGCTGCGGGCCGAGCCGTCGCCGCGGGGCGCGGACTGGAAGGTCAAAAGCAGGCTGCGGGCCTACAAGAACCTGCCCGAGCTGGCCGGGCTCCTGTCTTTGTGCTGCGACATCAAAACCGCCGGCGACCTGGACCTCGACCGGCCCGCGATCGCCGGCGGCGCACCCGAGACCGTGCTGGTGGCGGGCTCGCCGCGAATGGTGGCCTACCAGGAGTGGCTCCAGCGGCGCTCCGAGAACCTGGGCGAGAACCCGCAGTGGGACAACATGCTGAGCATCTGCAACGACGGGCGCAAAGCGACGCTGGACCTTCGCCTCGTCGGCGTCGACCAGCCCGCCCCCTCCAAGGTCCAAGCCTGCGCCGAGCGCGTCGCCCGAATCCGCCAGGACCACGCGGAGCGGCGCTTCGCCGATCCGGCCACCGGCGCTGAGCACCCGGCGCCCGGCGCGTGCCAGATCGTGTTCTGCGACCTCGGCACGCCCGGCGACCACAAGGCGTTCACCGTGTACGACGCGCTGGCCGCAGAGCTCGCGGCCCTCGGGGTGCCGCGTGACGAGGTCGAGTTCGTCCACGACCACGACAGCCCCGCCGCCAAAGACGCCCTGTTCCGCCGGTGCCGCCAGGGCGACGTGTCGGTGCTGGTCGCGTCCACGGCCAAGGCGGGCACCGGGGTGAACATACAGACCCGGCTCGCCGCCCTGCACCACCTGGACCCGGCCTGGACGCCGGCGAACATGGAACAGCGCGAGGGGCGCATCGTGCGGTCGGGCAACCAGTTCGACGAGGTGCAGGTCATCCGATACTGCCAAGAGAGCAGCTTCGACACGTTCATGTACTCCACGCTGGACTCCAAGGCGCAGTTCATCGCCCAGTTCCTGTCCGGGCGCCACCACGGTCGCACCATGGAATACGAGGACAGCGGAGACGCGATGGGCACCGACGACTTCGCCGCGGCCATGGCCGTGTCCTCCGGCGACCCCCGAGTGGTGCGGCGCGCCGAGCTGGCCCACGACATACGCGAGCTCGAACTGCTCCAAGAGGCCCACGACATCGAGAAGTGGCGCACCTCCACCCGCCTCAAGTTCTGGCACCAGTCCCTGCCGGCCAAGCGCGCCAAGCTCGAAGCCCTCAAACCCCTCTCCGTTCCCGCCCAGACAGCCGACTCGGTCCGGGTCGCCCCGGGCCGAACCCCGCCCGCCGGCTGCGGCGACTCGCCCGACGAGCAGCTCCGCTACGAGCTCGAAGCCGTCTACCACCGATGGGACGACGCCGACACCCGCGTCGCCGAAGTCGCGGGCCTCGAAGTGGCCGCCCGCCACGTCGTCAACGACGACATGCGAGCCGTCGAGGTGAGGATCGGCCCGCCCGAGGCCGGCATCAGCTTCACCATAGAGGGCCGCGACATCGCCACAGGCAGGCTGCGGCCCGCAACCCGAGTCGCCAACGCCGTCAACAAGATCCCCGACACAGCCGCCGACGCCGCCTCCGACATCGACCGCATCACCCGCTCCATCCCCCAAGCCGAGAAGCGCCTCCACCAGGACTGGCCCCACGCCCAAGAACTGGCCGACAAGAAAACCGAGCTCAAAAAAATCGAGGCCGACCTGTACGCCAACCCCATCGAACGCGACAAAGACGAGGACTTCTACCAAGTCCTCCTGGCCCAACCCGAAGACCGCAAGTCCGCCAGCACCCTCGTCAACCTCAAAGAGTTCGCCCACCGGCCCACACCCCAGCCCCAACTCGACGGCAGCGGCCTCAACGGCAGCGACCACAACGCACACACCCTCGACAGCGGCGGCCTCGACGGCAGCGGCCACAACGCACACACCCTCGACGGCAGCGGCGAGACCGCCGTCGAGGACCTGTCCGCTAGCAGCCCCGCCCGCGCCGATGAGACCGGGGTCTCCGCGGGCGGGCCGGACATCGGACTATGAGCCTCTCGGGCAGCCCGATTGCGCGTCTTCTGGAGCAAGCGTAAGGACAAAAAAGTCCGCTCGCTTGCAATGGTCCACAGCGATCAGCGCCATCTGAAGCTGTGACCTCCCTGATTGCCAGCGCTCTGCTTTGCGTCCGGCATAGCTGTCGACTTTGCATGTATCCGCTCGCTTGTAATATGTTTTCTCCGCTCGCTTGCAAGAGCCGGGTGGCCCGTCGCCCCGACGGGCTCTTGAATCCAGTCTGAGACAAGGAAGGTGCCTTCTGTGACTACGTGGCCGACACCCGCTGGAGATGTCCGATGAGCAACTGGCCGCTCCCGTTCAAGCTGCGGCTCGCCGGGGCCGCAGCCGTGCTGGTGACCGTCGTCGTCGTGCTGGTCGTGACCGGCGGCGGGGGCGACCCCGAGCAGGCGCCGGTGCCCGTCACCACCGAGGAATGGCAGGCCGGGCGGGAGGCCGGCGGTTGGGTGCCCGTCGAGGTACCCGCCGAGGCAGCCGCCTTCGCCGCCGCGCCCGCGGAGCTGGCCGGCGGGCGCATCGCCGCCTTCGACTTGCCCGCCGGGACCATCGTCACCGCCGAGATGCTGCACCCGCCGGGCACCGACCTCGCCGACGACACCGCGGCGACGGTGTGGGTGGCCGCCGACATCGGGCGCTGGCACGGCGGGCCCGCAGCAGGCGAGCGGGCCGTGTTCGCGGCAATGCCCGCCGGTTGCGCCGCCCTGGAGCTGGAGCTGGTCGATGTCGAGGCCGGCCAGGTCGCCGTCGAGGCCGACCCCTCCCTGTTCGCCGCGCTGGTCGAGGGAGAGCCGTGGACCGTGTGGGCCTCCCCCGCAGCGGGCTGGGAGGACCAGTGCCCGGCCGACGCCGGCCCGCGCGCCGAACCGGAAGACACCGCCGAGGACGGCGCCGGGGCGCAAGACGCCGAACC
Source organism: Acidimicrobiia bacterium (assembly GCA_022824605.1). GTDB lineage: Bacteria > Actinomycetota > Acidimicrobiia > Acidimicrobiales > Aldehydirespiratoraceae > Aldehydirespirator. Next base: position 602 of record JAJDZO010000149.1, on the reverse strand, counting down.
CGGGGGCGCTGCCGCCGAGGACGGCGCCGGGACGCGAGACGCCTCGCCGGGAGGCGCCTCCGAGGACGCCGCCGAACCGGCAGGGCTCCCTGAGGGGAATGAAGGAGCGGGCTGATGCTGTTGCTGGTGCGGGACCACAAGATCGAAGACGAGGTCGCGGAGTGGGTGACCGCCGCGCTGTTCGAGGGGGTGACTGCCGCCGCGCCGACCGCGGTCATCGCGGCCAACGCCGTGGAGACCGACCAGGCAGCCCGCTCGGGCCGGCCAGTGGTGCTGTCGCTTCGCAGCGACGAGCCCGCCATGCGCCTGGAGGCCGCGGCGGCGTCTGCGGCCGCGGTCGTGTGGGTGTCGACCACCGCCGGGGCGGGCGTGCGGTCGAGGCTGCGGCTCGACGCGGTGGGCCGGTGGGCGATCCCGGTGACCGTCGTGGCGCTGGCCGACGCCGAGCCCGACAACAAGGACGCGGCCGGCGGCAGCGTCAAGGTGGTGTGGGTGTCGCCGGTGTCGGGGCCCAAGCCGCTGCGAGCCCTCAAGAGGCTGGGCCGGGCCCACAGTTCGGCCGCGTCGCAGCCGCGGCGGCTGGACCAGCTCGACAAGGAGAC
>JAJDZO010000399.1 GCA_022824605.1 Acidimicrobiia bacterium | reverse complement strand
GTGGTGGCGCAGCTTCAGGGCACTCCGGTGGCCGCGTCGGTGCTGGAGGCCGATGTGCTGGCCTGCCGGATGACCGGCTACAAGCCGGCGGATCTCGATCAGCTCTGCACCTCCGGCGAGGTCGTGTGGGTGGGCGCGGGTGCGCTGGGCGCCACCGACGGACGGGTGCGTCTGGCGTTTCGTGATCAGGCTGCTCTGCTGATCCCCGCGGTGGAGTCCTGCGATGGAGCGGTCCACGATGCGCTGCGCAATCGGCTGAGGGACTCCGGAGCGTCGTTCTGGGGCGACCTGGTGGCCGCGGCTCAGGCGGCTTCGCTGCCTTACGACAGCGAGACTGTGCTGGCTGCGCTGTGGGATCTGGTGTGGGCCGGAGAGGTGACCAACGACTCCCTCGCGCCGTTGCGGGCCCGTGTCGCCGGTCACCGCTCGGGCGGAACCCGCCGTCAGCCGTCCCGGTCGGGGCGTGGCTTGCCGCGCGCCGGCCGGTCGCGTCGGGGCCGGCTGCGCCTCGGAGGCATCAGCGCTGCGGGGCCACCGTCGAGTGCGGGCCGCTGGTCGCTGGTGGAGCCGCTTGTCAGCCCCCAGCCCGCACCCACACAGTCGGCTCTGGCCCGTGCCCACCAGCTTCTCGAACGCTACGGCGTGGTCACCCGAGAAACCGCGCTGGGCGAGGGGCAACAAGGCGGGTTCGCCGGCGTCTACCCGGTGTTCAAGGCGCTGGAGGAGCGCGGCGAGGTCCGCCGCGGCTATTTCGTGGCCGGGCTGGGCGCGGCCCAGTTCGCGCTGGGAGGCGCGGTCGACCGGCTGCGGGGCGCTCGCACCCCTGAGCCCGACGCCGCACCGGTGGTGCTGGCCGCCACCGACCCGGCCCAGCCCTACGGCGCCGCTCTGAGCTGGCCCGACTCGCCCGGCCGGCCGGCGCGCACCGCGGGCGCCCATGTGGTGCTGGCCGGCGGAGTGCCACTGGTGATGCTCGAACGAAGAGGCCGGTCCCTGGTGACCTTCGAGGGTGCAGAGTCGAACGACGCTTGGATCGAAGCGATCATCGGCCTGGTCAAGGACGGCCGCCTACCCAAGCTGGAGATCGCCAAGGTAGACGGCCAACCCGTACGCGAGACCCCGTGGGCCGCCCGCCTGGAATCAGCCGATTTCACCCCCGCCTACAAAGGAATGCTCTACCGAACCTGACCGCTGGAGACAGCCCGACCCTCCGGCTCCGTCTATTCGACAGCGGGCTCGATCCTGTCTTGTGGGCTATTCGTGGGCTATGGCTTCTAGGATCTTCATTCGGCCGGCTCGGCGGGCGGGGAAGGCGGCCGCCAACAGCCCTAGGAGCGCCGAGATCACCACGTAGACGGCCAGCGATCCGACAGGCACCGCGATGTCGGTGACGAACGAGTCGGGCATGGCCACCGTGGCCGCCACTCCGGCCACCACCCCGACGGCCACGCCGAGCACCGCGCCGAAGGTGGCCACGATGGCGGCCTCCCAACGCACCGAGCGCCGCAGCTGGCGCCGGGTCATGCCCACCGCCCGCAGCAAGCCGATCTCGCGGGTGCGCTCGAACACCGACAGGGCCAGCGTGATGGCGATCCCCGCGAACGCGATGATCAGCGAAAGAGCCAGGAACACGTTGATCACGATCAGCAGCGAGTCGAGTTGCGCCTGCTGGCTCTGGCGAAACTCGACACGGTTCTCGGCCTGCACCGTCGGGTACGCCTCCAGCACGCCGTCGATGGCGATCCGGCTCTCGTCGAGCAGCCGCTGCTGGCTGGCGGCGTCGAGATCATCGGAGAAACCCGCGATGGTGGCGCTGGCGAAGGCGAAATCGCTGCGGTTGAAGTGGCGGTCCCAGGTGCTGGTGTCGATCACCCAGTTGCCGTAGATGCGGGCGTCGCCGAACACGGCGGCCACGGTCAGGGTGTCGGTCTCGTTGTCGGGGAACGTCACCTCCAGCGTGTCGCCGACCGACACGCCGAGGTCCTCGGCCGGGTCGACGTGCAGGGCAATGGCGGTGGCCGGATCTCCCGACGCCATCGCTCCCGAGCGCAGGTCGGTGTCGAAGTGCTCATCGAGGATGCTCATGTCGCCCGCGAACACGTCCTTGACTGATCCGTTCACCTGGATCGCGCCGAAAGCGAACCGGAAACCGGCCACACTGTCGATCTCGTCGAGGGCGGCGAGGTCGTCCACCACCTGTACCGGGAACCCGGCGTTGGGGTTGAACCCGCCTGCGCTGCTGCTGACGAAATAGTCGGCCTCCACCGAGTTCTCAAGGGTCTTGACGAAGGTGCGGGTGACCGACGCGCCCACCACCGCGGCCAGCGCCACCAGCGCCAGACCGATCATCAGGGCGCCCGCGGTGGAGGCGGTGCGGCGGGGATTGCGGGCTGCGTTGTCGCGGGCCAGCCGTCCCGGCACCCGCATGAGCGCGGCCACGGGCCGGCCCAGAACCCGCGCCGCCACCGCCGCGAAGGCGGGGCTCACGATGTTGATCCCGACGAAGGACAACAGCGCGCCAACACCGGCGAGCACCAGCGTCACCACCGTGCCGAACAGGTTGAACAGGGCCAGCGCCACCAGCACCGCTCCGACAGCCAGAGTCGCCGTGCCGCCGACGAGGCGTCGCCGCATGCCGGTGCGATCCAGCAGGTAGTCGGGGTGCAGCGCCGCGATCGGTGCCACTCGCCGCGTCCGCAGAGCGGGACTCAGCGACGCCGCCACCGAGACGCCCACGCCGACCACCGCGGCCAGCACGAGCGTGCGCGGCCGCACCGACAGCGGACCCTCGGGAAGCCCGAACCCTCCGGCGCGCAGCACCACCATCAGCACCCTGCTCAGCCCCACGCCGGCCACGGCCCCGACCACGGTGGCCACCGCACCCACCGCAGCCGACTCGACCAGCACCGACTGCACCAGCTGGCCGGGCGTGGCCCCTATAGAGCGCCACAGGCCCAGCTCGCGCACCCGCTGCGAGATGGTTATCTGGAACACGTTGTTGATGATGAACGCCGACACGAACAGCGCGATGAAGGCGAACACCGACAGGATCGTGCCGAAGATGCTGAGCACATCGTCGAAGTCGGCCCGCTGCTCGTCGGCCGCGGCCTGCTGGGTGATCACCTCGTAGCTGTCGTCGAGCAGCGCCTCCAGGTCGGACTTCACGGTGGCCGGGCTGGCATCGGGTTCGACCACCACGCCGACGTCGATCACCTCGTCGCCGAACCCGAGGAACCTCTGGGCGGTGTCGAGGTCGAACGCGGCCATCGTCTGGCCCAGGCTGCTGTGCTCGTCGGGTGACCCGAAGTTGAACGTGCCCACCAACTCGAAGCTCTCGACCGTCTCCGGTCCGTTGATGGCGTAGACGCTGCCGATGGCCAGGTCGTTGTCCGACACGGTGTCGACGTCGGCGGCGAACTCGCCGGGTCCGCCCGGCTGTCGCCCCTCGACTAAGAAGAAGGCGGCGTCGGAGTAGTTGAATCCCAGCGCGGGAGGCCCCTGGGGCACGATCGCGGCGCCTGCGCCGTCGACGATCACCACGTTGAACGCGGCCACTCCGGGATGCACCTCACGCACGCCGTCCACTGCCTCGATGGCCGGGACCAGCGAGTCCGGCACTGTCGGACGGTCGAGGTCCGAACCGAACTCCTGCGTGGCGCGCACCGTCAGGTCGATTCCGGAACTGATGTCGTCGGCGAGGCCTGAGAAGGTGGCCCGCAGGCTGTCGGTGAGGGTGAACACCGCCACCACGAACATCACGCCGAGCACGATCGGCAGCATCGTCAGGGCGAAGCGGATCTTGCGTTGGGTGACGTTGCGCCAAGCCAGTTTCAGCATTGGTGATGCGCCTTCCGTTTTGCGCCTGGGTTGTTTGCCGGTTCCAGCCCGCCCGCGGGGCCGGGAACCGGGAGCTCAGTCCGTGGCGATGGCTTCGAGCACGTTCATGCGGCCTGCCCGGTACGACGGGAACACCGCGGCGATCAGCCCGAAGACAACCGCCACCGCCACCAACCCGACGATCTGAGCCGTTGGCACCGACACCCGGTCTATGACGGTGTCCGGGATCGCAACCGCGAGACCGACCCCGAAGCCCAGGCCCAGCGCCACGCCGACGATGGCGCCGTACAGGGCGATGGCGGCCGCCTCCCAGCGGATCGTGCGCCGCAGTTGGCGCCGGGTCATGCCCACCGCCCGCAGCAGGCCGATCTCGCGGGTGCGCTCGAACACCGAGAGAGTGAGGGTGTTGACGATCCCGACGAGGGCCACCACCAGTGCGAACAGCAGGAACACGTTGACCAGCGCCAGAATGGTGTTGAGGTCGGACTCGATCGAGGCTTGGAACTCCTGGCGGTCCTCCAGATTCGCTTGCGGGTATGCGCTCAGCACCTCGTCGAGGAGCGCCCGTGCCGCCTGTGGATCGTCGCCGTCGACGTTGACGGCCACCCATTGGTCGAACCGGTCGGCGTCGGCCGTCTGGCGATGAAGTGACTCGTCGATGATCCACTCGTCCCAGAAGGGGGGCCGGATCTGGTCGAACACGGCGCCGACATTGACAGCCAGCGTGTCACCGCTCGCCATCCGCACGGTGACCGCGTCGCCGACGCTCAGCCCCCAGTCGTCGGCGGTGTCGCGGTGCACCAGCAGCGCGGAGGCGGGATCGAGGCCGTCGAGGGAGCCTTCGATCGAGCCCAGGTCGGCGACCTCGTCGATGGCGCTCAGGTCGGTGACCGTCAACTCGGCGTCGTCGACGCGTCCGGGGGCGAGGGGGCTCTCGACCTGCGCGGGGTACTCGTCGAATCCGACCGCCGCGGCCACCCCCGCCGCCTGCAGATCGGCGGCCAAGGTCACCGGAACCCCCGAGAACGTGTCGGTGCTGATCACATAGTCGGCTCGCACCGCGTCGCTGAGGCTGTCGGTGAACGTGTCTCGGATCGACTCGCCCACCACCATCACCATGGCCACCAGGGCCAGCCCGATCGTCAGGGCCACCGCGGTGGCCGCGGTGCGGCGGGGGCTGCGAGCCGCATTGTCGCGAGCTAGGCGGCCCGGAGTGCGCAACACCCGTGGCAGCGGCCAGGCCAGAATCGACACCACCCGCCCGGCGATCAACGGGCTCAGAACCGCCACCGCCACGAACACGATCGCGGCTCCTATCCCCAGCGACAGCAGCTGCGCGGTGGTCGAGTCGAAGTCGGCGAACAGGCCGCGGCCCACCAGAACCAGCCCGACGGCGCCCAGCACCGCGCCGAGAACCGATCGCCAGAGCCGCAGATGTTCCGCATCGGGGCGGGCGTCCTCATGCAGGCCGGCGATCGGTGACACCCGCGACGCCTTGAGGGCCGGCACCAGCGACGCCGCCACCGTGAAGCCGATCCCCACAAGGAAGGCCCATGCCACCGTGCGGAGCCTCAACGGCAGCGGCCCGTCGGGCAGCTCTGCGCCGAAGGCGGACAACAGCGCCTCGAGTCCCAGCGCTCCGAGCATTCCCAGCCCGATGCCGGCCACCGACGCGGCCACGCCGATCACCAGCGACTCGATCAGCACCGAGCGGCGCACCTGCTGTGGTGTGGCGCCGAGCGACCTCAGCAGCGAGAGCTCCCGGACCCGCTGGCCCAGCACGATGTTGAAGGTGTTGGAGATGATGAACGTGCTGACGAACAACACGATGAAGGCGAACACGAGCAGGATCGTCTGGAAGGGCCCGATGAAGGTCTCGAAGGCGTCGCTGAACTCTTCGGTCGCCTCAGCGGCGGTGATCACCTCGGTGCCGGCAGGCAGAACCGTTTCGATGCGGTCGCGCACAGTCTCGATGTCGGCGCCGGGCGCGGCCCGTACCGCGATCTGGTTGAACTCGCCTGGGAAGCCCAGCACCTGCTGCGCGGTGTCCGTGTCGAACACCACGAACACGGCGCCGACTCCGGCGTTCTCGGGGAAGCCGAACTGCATGGTGCCGGTGAGGGTGAAGGTGCGAGGTCCGGTCGGGGTCACCACCTGGTAGTCGCGGCCCAACTCGAAGTCGTAGTCGGCGAAGGTCACCAGATCGAGGGCGAACTGCGAGGATCCCTGGGGCCAGGCGCCACTGATCAGGAAGTACTGCGACAGCGACTCGTCGTCGAGCCAGTTGCTGCCCGCGATCGGTCCGCCCAGTGTGGTCGGCGCCACGCCGGATCCGTCTACCGGCACCACACCGTCCACGAAGAACCCGCCCTCGGCGACGTCCACGCCGTCGACGGCCCGCAGGTCGTCGAGCAGGCTCTCGGGAACGGGCGGGGGGTTGGCTGCGGTGATGTCCGCGAACGGCAGAGCGCCCCGCACGGTGAAGTCGCTGCCGGTGTTGATGTCGGAGGCGAGGTCGTCGAAGGTGGAGCGCAGCGAGTCGGCGGTCACGAACGCGGCCACCACGAAGGCGACGCCCACCACGATCGCCAGCGCGGTGAAGACGAAGCGCAGCTTGTGGGCGAGCACCGACTTGAGGGCCAGACGCAGCACTTGAGCTACCTCCTTGCGGAGTATGGGAGCCGGGGCGTTGCGCTCAGGCGCCGAGGCGGGTCATGTGGTCGCGGATCGACGCCGGTGTCGGCTCGTGCAACTCGTCCACGATCTTGCCGTCCACCAGGAACACCACCCGGTCGGCGTAGGAGGCGGCCACCGGGTCGTGGGTGACCATCACGATGGTCTGGCCCATCTCCGCGACGGCGTTGCGCATGAAGCCGAGAATCTCAGCCGCGGTGTTGGAGTCGACGTTGCCGGTGGGCTCGTCGGCGAAGATGATCTGTGGCTGGCCGGCGAGGGCTCGTGCAACGGCGACGCGCTGCTGCTGCCCGCCGGAGAGTTCGTTGGGACGGTGCTTGACCCGGTCCGTGAGACCGGTGGCCCCCACCACATCGTCGATCCAGGCCTTGTCGCCCGTTGTTCCGGCGAGGTCCATCGGCAGGGTGATGTTCTCGATGGCGGTGAGCGTCGGCACCAGGTTGTAGGCCTGGAACACGAAGCCCACATGGTCGCGCCGCAGCAGCGTCAACTGCTTCTCCGACAGGGTGGTGAGGTCGGTGTCGCCGATGATGACCTGGCCGGAGGTGACCGTGTCGAGCCCGGCCATGCAGTGCATCAGGGTGGACTTGCCCGATCCGGACGGACCCATGATGGCGGTGAAGCGGCCCTGTTCGAAGGTCACTTCGATGGCGTCGAGGGCGCGCACCTCGGTGTCGCCCGAGCCGTAGATCTTGGTGGCCGCCACGGCACGAGCGGCCGCGGTCAGTGTCTGTACGGGGGAGGAAGTCACAGGTTCTCCTATGCGCCGGATTCAGGACTCGGGAGCGACTCTACGAGCGCCTCGATCCTCCCCAACCGTGGATGTCTCTTAACTTTCGGCGAGTCTCAACTCGACGGCGGCTATTGGTGGGCGGCACTTCGGACGGTATCGACGATGCGCTCGACATCGGGGATCGTGGCGTCCTCGAGGGTGTCGGCCGCCGGCATGGGCACGTGGGGGGTGGTGATGCGCACGATGGGCCCGTCGAGATCCCAGAAGGCCTCCTCGGCGACGATCGAAGCGATCTCAGCACCCCAGCCGCACAGACGCGGGTTCTCCTCGACGGTGAAGAGACGGGAGGTCTTGGCTACGGACGCGAGGATGGTCCGGGTGTCGAGCGGGACGAGTGAGCGCACATCGATGACCTCGGCATCGATGCCTTGTTCGGCGAGCTGTTCCGCGGCCTGCAAGGCGCGATGAACCATCAGCGCGAGCGCCACGATGGTCACGTCGTTTCCTGGCCGGACCACCTTCGCCTCTCCTAGCTGCCCCACGATGTCTCCCTCGCCGTCGGGCACGTCGAACTTCATGGGGTAGCAGGACTTGTGCTCGAAGAAGACGACCGGATCAGGATCGCGCACGGAGGCCGCCAGGAGCCCGATCACGTCGGTGGCGGTGGACGGTGCGACGACCTTCAGTCCCGGCACGGACATGGCCCAGTTCTCGACGCTCTGGGAATGCTGGGCACCGAAGCGTGAGCCGCCGCCGTTGGCTGTCCGGATCACCAGCGGCAACGACATCTGGCCCGCGGTCATGTACCGGGTCTTGGCTATCTCATTGGCGACGATGTCCCAGCACACGGCCAGGAAGTCGCTGAACATGATCTCAGCGATCGGTCGCAGACCGGTCGCCGCTGCGCCCATCGCTGCTCCGAGTATTGCCTGTTCGGAGATCGGGGTGTCGCGCACCCGCTCGGGCCCGAATCGCTCCAGCAGCCCGGTGGTGGTCTTGAACACTCCGCCGGCGCCGGCGACGTCCTCTCCGAGGAACACGACGCGCCGATCGTTCGCCATCTCCTGCGCGATCGCCGTGCTGACGGCACTGCGGTAGGTCAGTTCCGCCATGATGAACCCCCGTCGGCCCACACGTCGGTGAGGATCGTCGAGAGTGCAGGCAGAGCGCCGGCGACGGCCTGCCGGGTGGCGAGTTCGACCGCCTCGCTGCTCTCCGTCACGATGCCGGCCAGTTCACCCTCGTCGACGCCTAGCTGCAGTAGCCGCTGGTGATACATGGGGATCGGGTCGCGCCCAAGCCACGCCTCCACCTCGTCGTTGGGCCGGTACGTGCCGGGGTCGGCTCTGCTGTGGCCACCGTGGCGGTAGGTCTGTGCCTCGATCAGCGACGGCCCACCGCCGGTTCGGGCCCGGTCGAGAGCGTCGCAGGCGGCGCAGTAGACCGCGTCGGCGTCGTTGCCGTCGACGACCACCGATTCGAGCCCGTAGGCCGGCGCGCGGTCGGCTGCGGGGTTCGGGACCGCGGCCACCTGGGCGATGGGGGTGTACTCCATGTACTGGTTGTTCTCGCACACGAACACGGTCGGCAGGTTCCAGACCACCGCGAAGTTGAGCGCCTCATGGAACGCGCCGATGTTGGTGGTGCCGTCGCCGAAGAATGCGACGGCCGCCTGTTGGGTGCCGTTCAGCTGCGCGGTCCAGGCCGCGCCATTGGCCACGCACAGGTGGGCGCCGATGATGGCAAAGCTGCCCATCATCCCGTGGTCCGTGCTCGTGAGGTGCATTGAGCCGCCCTTGCCTGCCATAAGCCCGTTGGCTCGGCCGAGGAGCTCGGCCAGGACCGAGGCCATGGGGACGCCGCGGGCGAGGGTGTGTCCATGGCCGCGGTAGGTGGCGAAGGTCCAGTCGTCGGCGCGCATGGCCGCACCGAATCCAGCCGCGACGGCCTCCTGGCCCGCGGAGAGGTGACTGGTTCCCTTGACGAGTCCCTGCAGGAACAGGTCGTAGGCCCGCTTCTCGAACAGCCGGATCTCTTGTTGCATGCGGTACAGGCGGAGCCGGACCGACAACTCGATGGGGAGTTCGGTGTTCGAGTGGTCCACCGGTCGGGGAAGGACCGGCTCGTGCCTGCCGTACTCCTCGTAGGAGGGCATGGTGGTCACGGCAAGGCCCGGGACACGTTGGTGAAGGAGATTGATGGGCGCACAACCCTGGTGAGACTAATGCCGTGCGCGCGCCGCGTCCGCCAGGCGCAGGACGTGTTCGGTCCTGGTGGGGCCACTAGTGTCGTGCGCTCCGCTAGAGGACGAATCGTCGAGGCCCTGTTTGGTGAGAGGAGGACGGGATGGATGGCTGAGACAGAGCGCGACACGGGTAACAGCAGCCGCTACGCCGACTACATCGAATCAGCACGCGCTCGGATCGACTTTGCCGATATTGAAGGCGTGGTCGAGTGGAAGCTCGGCGAGATCGAGAAGTTGAGCGCCGCTCTGCACGCGGTGCGCGCCGAGCGTGACGACTGGTCATCTCTGGTGGTTGAAGGCTTGACCCGCGCTGCATCCCTCGCCGACTGGCGCGCCAGCTACTGGCTCAAGCAGTGGTTCGAATCCGGCACCGCCGAAGCGCTGAGTGCCCTGAGCGCACTCTGGTCTCACGAGCCGCTCTCGGCGGGCGATCGCATCAGGGGTTTCTTCGACATCGCGGCAGATTCGGACACGCGCGTGGCCCGAAAGGGAACGGGGCTCCGGCCGGTCTCGGTGCTTCTCATGGCGCTGGGCACCGACTATCCGGCTTACAAGGCCAGGCAGTTCAACAAGGCGATTCAGGTGACCGGACATCCGCCGCTTCCGACGGGCGCCGACGAGGCGACGCGCTATGAGCACGCCTTGGAGTTCTTGGACCGGCTAATTGACAGCAGCGACAGGATGCCGAACGATCGGAACGAAGCAGAGTCGATCCTGTGGCTCATGAACGAGGCTGCCAAGGACGACGAACCCTCAAATGGCGACTCGTCCATGGAGGAGCCGACCAACGGGAAGTCTCCTGATGTGGAGGCCTTGCCCGGCAAGGCCTGGGTCATCCGAGGCGGCCGCGCCGGAGAATTCGAGGACCATAACTTCATGCACAGCCAGGCCGTGGTCTCACTCGGCTCGCGACCAGACGTGAGGCACGCCTCGAGTCGCCAGGATCTGGAGAAGCGGATGCTTGAAGTCTTTCCTGACTTGGAAGACATGAACATCCCCGACGCGGCGCGCCAACTGTGGATGCTGCGAAGCGAGGTGGGCGTGGGCGACATCGTGGTTCAGCCCCGCAAGGGCACCTCGCTGGACGCCCTTGGTGTGGTGACCAGTGAGTACTTCTATCGCGAGAGTGAAGAGCCAAGAGCGCACCACGCCGTGGAAGTTGACTGGCGGCGCACCGACTCGCCCCGCAGTGCCGTGCTGGGGGACTTGAGGAAGTCACTGGACCGGCCGCCGACGATCTTCGAGATCACGGCGAATGACAGCGTATGGCGCTTGCAGCAGCTCATGTCGACGGGCCGAGACCCCGGACCGCGTCCGGGGCACGCCGGATCCGTTGGGGGACGAACTGCATCTGGGAGCTTGGATGAGCTTGCCGAGGAACTCCTGTGGGATGTCGAGCACTTGCGCAAGATAGAGACGCTGCTGCGTCTAAAGCGTCAGGTGATCTTCCAAGGCCCACCGGGTACGGGCAAGACCTATGCGGCCCGCAAGTTGGCGGAGTGCCTCAGCGGCTCGCCTGACCGGGTGAGCATCGTGCAGTTCCATCCCTCCTACGCGTATGAGGATTTCGTGCAGGGCTTCCGGCCTGCGCTTGCTGACGGCCGACACGGCTTCACGCTCGCAGATGGTCCGCTGCTGAGGATGGCCAAGCAGGCCCGAGAGAACCCGGACGAGACGCACGTGCTGGTTATCGACGAGATCAACCGCGGCAACCTGTCCAAGGTGTTCGGAGAGCTGTATTTCCTGTTGGAGTACCGCAACGAGGAATTGCGGCTCCAGTACTCGGACGAGCCGTTCTCGCTGCCGGAGAACGTCTGGATCATCGGCACGATGAACACCGCGGACCGTTCCATCGCGCTCGTCGATCTGGCCTTGCGTCGACGATTCCATTTCGTCGGGTTCCATCCGGATACCCCGCCAGTGAAGGGCCTGCTGCACGCCTGGATTGCCGAGCACGCGAGCGGGATGGAATGGGTGGCCGAAGTGGTCGATCTCGCCAACGAGCGACTCTCGGAGCGGCACGCGGCTATCGGCCCGAGCTACTTCATGATCGAAGGCCTCGACGACGCGAGCGTGTCCCTGATCTGGGAGCACAACGTGCTGCCCTACGTGGAGGAGCAGTTGTACGGGGAGGGCGAGCGGTTCGGCGGCTTCGCGCTCGACCGTTTGCGAGGGTCGTTGGCGCGCAAGGCCGCATCCGTCCACGACGGCTCCGAGGCGGAGCCCACGACGGATGGCGTTGCTGAAGCTCGTGCCGCTGTCGCGGATGCCGAGGAGACTGCCGGCGCCGACCCTGCGGATGACGAGTCTCGGCAAGCATGATAGGCGTGTGGCGTCGGCGGGCGAGTGTCCGTGCCGCTGGGACCGGTGACACCGTGCACTCTGGAATCCTGGTGCGCGCGACGGCGTGAGGGAGAAGCGCTGATGCGCCGGGCCGCTGGTACGCGTCGGATCGAGTTGAACGAGTGGGCCGAGAGCGAGCCGTTGCGGCTGAGCGTCGCCGAGCGGGACGCGCTCACCGGGGCGGTGCCGTCGCTCAGTGCCAATTCCGTGATCGGCGAGCGCGGCGTGTACCGCCTGAAGCCTCAGTCCGTAATCGGAGCCATCGAAATCGACGACCTGTCGGTGATGATCCGGCCCAAGCTGGACATTTCGCGTGTGATCTACCTGGCGTCGTATGCCATGGGCGCGTACCGGCACCGCGATGAGCGCTTCGACTTCGAGACGGCTCCCACCCTCGTGGAGGCCCTGGCGCTTGCGCTCACCTCCGCCGCCCGTCGTGCGTTCGCCCGTGGACTGCTGCACGGCTACCGCAGCGAGCAGGACGCGTTGCGCACCGTACGCGGCCGCATCGACATGGCCGAGCAGCTCCGGCGCCGGTTGGACGGGCTGGTTCCGGTCGAGGTCCGCTACGACGACTTCACTGACGACATTCTGCCCAACCGCTTGACGAAGGCGGCCGTGGCCGTGCTCGGACGCATGCGGCTCGAGGATCGGCGCTCACGCGACGGCCTGCGATGGATGGACGCCACACTGGCCAATGTCTCGCTGGTTCGTTTTGAGCCCCGCGAAGTGCCCGAGGTCGTCTTCGACCGGCTCAACGAGCACTACCGCGAGGTCGTGTCGCTGTCACGGCTCATCCTGCGGTGCCAGGCGCTCGAGCAGACCCGGGGCGCTGAACGGGCGTCTGGCTTCCTCGTCGATATGAACGCCGTGTTCCAAGGCTTTGTCACGCGAGCGCTGCGCGATTCTCTCGGCGTGTCCGAGAGCACGCTCTGCTCCGACGACCGGCACCTGCCTCCGGTGCATCTCGACACCGGCGGGCGATTGCGGCTCAAGCCCGATCTGAGCTGGTGGGACGGCCGCGTCTGCACGTTCGTCGGCGATGCCAAGTACAAGCGCATCGACACGAAGGCAGTCCCCAACGCCGACCTGTACCAGATGTTGGCCTACGTCACCGCGCTCAACCTGCCCGGCGGGCTGCTCGTCTACGCGAAGGGCGAGACGGAGCCGGTCGATCATGTCGTCCGTCATGCGAACAAACGGCTCGAGGTGGCAGCCGTCGATTTGGCCGGTGCCATCGACGATCTTCACACGGCCATCGACCGCCTAGCCGAACGTGTTCGACTGCTGCGCGCCGAAGCCACGGGCGATCTGCTAGGTGGCCGATTGGGCGATGGGCTGGTACTCGGGGCCTGAGAGGGGCTCGTAGCCGTCGGGCCACGGTGCGGCCAGACGACACAGCAGGCGCATATGCGGCGGCGCGGTGTCCGGGTTGACATGCTCGGCCGTCACTTCGACTTCCGCATCCAGGTCACGCAATTCGTGAATCATTTCGACGAGGCAGTCGGGAACGTAGCCGACTCGTGCGCCGGTTCGGGTGTTCAACAGGATGGCCCTAGGGTTCACCGAGTTGTCCGGCTCGTCCTTTCCCCACCGTCCGCTGTCCGTCGCGTCAACACCCCCACCGGCCGGATCAGACCCTCGGGGTTGCGCCAAGTCGCATAAAGGCGGCGTTCGCCGTTCTCGGACATCGGCCTCACCGTACGAAGAGGATGTGACACTGACACTAGCCGTCGCCGTCCAGCAGTCGCTGGCAATTTCGTCGCAGAACTCGCTCAGCGAACGCTCGCGCGGGCCGTCACTCTGATGACTGAACGTTGCGTCCTTCATCAGCCAGCGCTCGTTCGTTTCGGGGTGCGTCAGCCAGCGTTTCGGCTTCGTTCCGAACACCTCTTCGCTCACGACCGTCCAGTCGGTGACATCGATCTGCTTGTAGTCGCGACGCGCTGTCGGGTCGTCAGGCGAGGAGGTCTGCGGATGCTTGCTCGATGTGGGATTTGAGCGCGGCTAGGAAGCGGCCGCTGGCGCCGCCGTCGATGATGCGATGGTCGAAGGTGGCCGAGATCGTCATGGTGGGCTCCTCCACTGCGCTGCCGTCGACGAGACGCACCGCTGGCCGGGCCATGCCGAAGGCGGCGATCATGCTGGTTCCGACCGGCAGCATCGGCGTGCCGGCCAGCACCCCGAGCGCGCCCACGTTGTTGACGGTGGTGGTGGCGCCGGCGAGTTCGTTGGGGGCGGCGCTGCGGTCTCGGGCGGCGGCCGCCAAGCGTGCGACCTCGGCTGACAGGTCGAGCACGGAGAGGGCGTCGGCGCCCTGTACCACTGGCACGATCAGTCCTTCGGGGGTGTCGACGGCCACGCCTATGTCGTAGCGGTCGAAGTACTCGATCTCGTCGCCGTCGAGTCGGGCGTTCATGATCGGATGGTCGCGCAGCACCGGCACCAGCAGGGCCACCAGCAGCGCGTCGAGTGGCACCCGGCCGCCGATCTCCTGCGCGAGCGCAGCTCGGGCGCGAAGCAGCCGGCCAGCGTCGGCTTCCACCATCGAAGTGAACTGGGGGATCTGCAACGACTGGGCCATGTGTCGAGCGATGGCTCTGCGGGTGGCCGACAGGCGCTCCCGACGTCCTCCGCCGGAGCTGGTTGCGGCAGCCGATGCGGCCTCGACATCGGCCACGGTTATCGAGCCGCCCGAGCCGGTTCCGGCCACCGTGGCCAGATCGATGCCGCGCTCTCGGGCCAGCCTGCGGGCCTTGGGCACGGCCTTGACCGAGCCGGAGGCCGCCGGT
Source organism: Acidimicrobiia bacterium (assembly GCA_022824605.1). GTDB lineage: Bacteria > Actinomycetota > Acidimicrobiia > Acidimicrobiales > Aldehydirespiratoraceae > Aldehydirespirator. Next base: position 1,135 of record JAJDZO010000399.1, on the reverse strand, counting down.
GCGCCAGGGCTGGTGGCCGGTTCGGCTACTGATGCGACCGATGCAGCCGGACTTGCCTGGGGGATCGCGGCAGCTGCCGCCGTCGGCTCGGCCGTTGCGGCGGGCGAGGCGGGCAGCTCCTCGCCGGGATCGCCCACCACGATGAGCGTTTGGCCCACTGCGATCATGTCGCCGGCTTCGCCGCCCAGGGCCAGCACCGTTCCCCGGTACGGGGAGGTCATCTCCACCACCGACTTGTCGGTCTCGACCGAGCAGATGGGTTGATCGAGTTCCACGGTGTCGCCCACGGCGACCAGCCACTCCACGATCTCGCCCTCGACCATGGTGTCGCCCACGGAAGGGAGCTTGAAGATCGACGCCATGTCAGCCCCTCACCCGATCGAGCCGCGCGGGCCGGGGGCCACGGAGGGCAGGTTGGGCATGTGTGCCATGTCAGCCGGCCAGGGCGCGGCGGATGCCGGCAGTGATGCGGTCGGCGGTGATCATGGAGTAGCGCTCCAGCTGCGTGGGACCCCAGAACACGTCCATGTGGGCCACCCTCACCGGCGGCGCCTCCAGCGAGTAGAGGCCGTGCTCGCTGACCGCGGCCAGGATCTCGGCGCCGAAGCCGCCGGTGGTGTGGGCCTCATGGGCCACCACCAGCCGTCCCGTCCGGTCCACGCTGGCCAGCACGGTCTCGCGATCCCACGGGTACAGCGTCCGCAGGTCGATCACCTCGGCCGACACGCCCTCGGCGGCCAGGGTCTCGGCCGCCTTCAGCGCCTCGCGCACCGGCGGGCCCCACGACACCAGCGTCACGTCGGTGCCGTCGCGCAGCACGCTGGCCCGCCCGAACGGTATCCGGTAGGGCTCGACCGGCACGTCCTGCTTGAGGCCGCGGTACAGCGAGATTGGCTCCAGGAACACCACCGGGTCGTCGCTGGCCAGAGCCGACTCCATCAAGCCCTTGGCGTCGTAGGGGTTGGAGGGGTACACCACCACCAGCCCCGGCGCGTGGGTGAGGAACGACTCGGGGGAGTCGGTGTGGAACTCGAGATTGTCGAGGTTGGTGCCCACCGGCAGCCGGGCCACCACCGGCGCGGTGAGGTGGCCGCGGTAGCGCCACCGGATGCGGGCCACATGGCCGATTAGCTGG
>JAJDZO010000392.1 GCA_022824605.1 Acidimicrobiia bacterium | reverse complement strand
GGCAAGACCACCCTGGCCGAGGCGATGCTGTACCGGGCCGGCGTGGTGAGCCGGATGGGCCGTGTCAACGACGGCACCGCCCACTGTGACCACGACCCCGAGGAGAAGGCCCGCCAGCAGAGCCTGAGCGTGTCGCTGGCGACGTTCGACTGGCACGACCACCGCATCAACCTCATCGACACCCCCGGCTACACCGATTTCGTCGGCGAGGCCGTCAACGGCATGCACGCCGCCGATCTGGCCGTGTTCGTGGTGGACGCGGTGTCGGGGGTGCAGGCCCAGGACCAGGTGATGTGGCGCCACGCCGAGCGGCTGAACCTGCCCCGGGTGGTGTTCGTGAACGGCCTCGACCGTGAGCGTTCGTCCTTCGAGCGCACCCTCGACGACCTGCAGTCGCACTTCGGCTCCAAAGTCGAAGCGGTGGAGCTGCCGCTGGGCGCGGAGGACTCATTCCATGGCATCGCCGACCTGGTGGGCGACAGCGCTCTCGACTACAGCAGCGGGCAGTCGGCGGCGGCGCCCATCCCCGACGATGTGGCCCCGGCGGCCTCCGACGGCCACACCCAACTCGTGGAGGACGTCGTGGAGAGCGACGACGAACTGCTCGAGCAGTACCTGGAGGGGGTCGAGCCGACCCAGGAGCAGCTCGAGCAGCTCATCCGCGACGCGCTCGGCCAGCGCAGCGTGTTCCCGGTGCTGTGCGGCTCGGCGGCCAAGCCCATCGGCGTGGACCACCTGCTCGACTTCATCACCCGAGTCGGCCCCGAGCCGGGCGCCGACAGTGCGGTGGCTGCGGTGCGCGGCACAGAATCGGTCGAACTGGACGCCGACGAGTCCGGTTCGCCGGTGGCGCTGGTGTTCAAGACCCGCATCGACGACTTCCTCGGCCAGATCTCGTTCATGAAGATGCTGTCGGGCACGATCCGCTCCAACGACACCCTCGTCAACAACCGCACCGGCAACAAGGAACGGCTCCACAACCTCATGTCGTTCACCGGCGCCGATCACGAGAGCGCCTCGGTGGTGGTGGCCGGCGACATCGTGGCGGTGACCAAGCTCGGCGATGTGCGCACCGGCGACACGCTGTCCACCGACGCTGCGCTCTCGGTGCCCATAACCGCGCCGCCCACTCCCGTGTACGGTGTGGCCGTCCACGCCTCGGCCCCGGCCCAGGAGGACAAGCTGGCTTCGGCGCTGCGGCGTTTCGCCACCGAGGATCCCAGCCTGGTGATCCGCCAGGATCCCACCACCCGCCAGACGGTGCTGTCGGGCGCGGGCGAGGCTCACATCCGGGTGGTGCGCTCGCGCCTGGAACGCATGGGAATCGACTTCGAGGTCGAGGACATGCGGGTGGCGTACCTGGAGACCCTGGCCCGGACCGCCGACGTGGAGGCCAAACACAAGAAGCAGAGCGGAGGCCACGGCCAGTTCGCGGTGGCCATGGTGCGTTTCGAGCCGCTGGCCCGAGGCGGCGGCTACCAGTTCGACACCGAGGTGACCGGAGGCGCCATCCCACGCAATCTGATTCCCGCGGTGGGCGCCGGTATCGAGGAGGCCATGGGCAACGGCGGTCGCCACGGGTTCCCGATGGTGGACCTGCGGGCCGTGTGCTACGACGGCAAGCACCACTCGGTGGACTCATCGGAGATGAGCTTCAAGATCGCCGGGTCGTTGGCACTCAAGCAGGCTGTGGAGCAGGTCGGCAGCGCGGTGCTCGAACCGGTGAGCGAGGTCAGCGTCGAGGTGCCCGACAACTATCAGGGCGACGTTCTCGGCGACCTGAACTCTCGCCGGGGCCAGGTGTTCGGCACCGAGCCGGGCTCAGTCGCAGGGACCAGCGTGATCCGCGCCCATGTGCCCACCTCGGAGATCCTCAGCTACGTGATCGATCTGCGGTCGATGACGGGCGGCACCGGCACGTTCAGCGCCACCCATCACGACTACCAGCCGCTGCCCCACGCCCTGCTGTCCAAGATCGCCGTCGACAACGACTGATCTCGCAGCGGGTGTAGCGCGCTCGGAGGGACTCGAACCCCCAACCTTCTGATCCGTAGTCAGATGCTCTATCCAAATTGAGCTACGAGCGCTGGGGGACCGCCAGTGTAGGTCGCAGCATCGCCGCGGGCTACCGGGGCCTCGCCTTGAGCCGCCGTTGACGCAACCCGCCGTCCGCGCTGCGGGGTACCCCGAGACGACATGCGAGACATCGCCCGCTGACACAGGGTGGCTATAGTCTCGGCTTCAGGTGGACCGCCAAGTGGGTTCCTACGATGCACGCACTGGAGGCTGCACGTGAGCAAGTTCTTCGACGTCTACGGCCGCTGGGTCGGCAACCGGCCCTGGACCGCGCTGGTGGCCATTCTGATCGTCACGGTGGTGGCCGTGGCCGGCTTCACGATGACCGCCCCGACGGCCGACACGCAGGACGCCTTCCTGCCCGCAAGCAGCGAACTGGTCTCGGCCATCGACAAGCTGAGCGAGAGCTTCCCCGCCTCAGCCGAGCTCGAAGCGGTCCAGGTGGTGCTGCGAGGCGACGTGCTCAGCCCCGGCGGAGCCGCCGACTCGTTGGCGGCCACCGCCACCGCCGCCCGACACCCCGACCTGTCCCGCTACCTGTTCGCCGGTCGACCTCCGGTGTCGCCGGGCGGCTTGATCGCCGCCATGGTGGCGGGACCCGGAGGCGACCCCCGCACCGTGGATCTGGCGTCGCTCTCGCAGGCTGAGATCGATGCCGTCCTCGCGGACGAAGCCAACGCTGAGACGGCCGCTCTGCTCGAGGAACTGACCGCCCGCGACGGGGCCGGTTCGGTGGTGGGCGGCATCGGCGTGGTGACGGTCAACGCCGGCGGCGACGCCGACGGACTGGCCGACGCCCAGCTCGCCGTGGACGATGCGGTGAAGGCGGTGCCGCTCAGCGAACTGGACTCGGCTCGAACGGTGTCGTCAGGCAAGAACGACCAGGAGTCCGACGAGTCGGGCCGCGCCTCGCTGATGATGCTCATGGCGATCGCCTTCGCGGTCATCGCCGTGCTGTTGACGTTGTTCTACCGGCAGGTGAGCGACGTCGTCTTGAGCATGGCCGGCCTGATCCTCACCATCGTGTGGGCTCTCGGCTTCCAGGGTCTGCTCGGCCCGGACGGGCTCGGAATCATCGGCGCTCCCAGCGTGCTGGGTCAGATGGTGCCGGTGATGTTGATCGGCCTCTGCGTCGACTACGGCATCCAGGGCACCTCGCGCTACCGCGAGATCCGAACCGACGGCGCGGGCGCGTCGGTGGGCATCTCCAAGTCGGTGGCCAGCGTGATGCTGCCGCTGGGCCTGGCCGGCGTCACCACCATCGTCAGCTTCCTGACCAACCTCATCGGTGACATCTCCGGCCTCGGCGACTTCGGCGTGGTGGCCGGTGTCGGCGTGTTGAGCGGGCTCATCGTGTTCCTCACCGGGGTGCCGGCAGTGCGGGTCTTGCTCGACCGGCGCGGCGAGGCCAAGGGCAAGCACCCGCAGCTGCGTCCCATCGACCAGGCAATCCCCGGCGCAGGCAACATTGTCGGAGCCATCGGCGACGCCACCGTGCGCAAGCCCACGATCATCCTGGTGGCCGCCGGTGTTCTGACGCTCTTCTTCGGGACGCTGACCACGCAACTCGGCACCGAGTTCAACTCCACCGACTTCCTGCCCGACGGCACCGAGAGCAAAGACGACATCGTCTTCTTGACCGAGAACCTCGGCGGCAACACCGAGCCCGTCACCGTGCTCGTGGAGGGCGAGATCTCCAACGACCGGACCCTGCGGAACCTGCTGGACTTCTCGTCGGCCGTGGCGGATCCCTCCCAGAAGCCGGACGCGGTCAGTAGCGACATCACGATGTCGCTGGGCACCTACTACCACACGCTGCCCGCCGAAGTGAGGGCCGAGATCGAGCAAGAGCTCCGCCTCGGCGTGGCCAGCCCGCTGCAGATCGACAGCGCAGCCATCGACCGGGCGCTGCAAACGATGCGCGACCACGATCCGGCCGGATTCGACGCGGTGGTGGCCTTCGGCGCCGATGGTGCCGACGACCGCACCATCTTGCAGTTCAACGCCTTGACCGGCGACGCCGACCGCACCCGTGCCCTGTTCGCAGATGTGGACGGCCTGTGGTTCGGCGACGACGACGACATCACACCCATCGCCAACGAGATCACGTCGCTGGAGGTGACCGACAGCCTCACCTCCAGCCAGGCCACATCGATCGTGTTCACGGTGGTGGCCGCCCTGGTGGTGCTGACCCTGTTCTTCTGGATCACGGAGTTCCGGCCCATGCTGGCCGTGCTGTCGGTGCTGCCCATCCTGCTGGTGCTGGTGTGGGTGCTCGGCACGATGGTGCTGCTCGGCTACAGCTACAACGTGATCACCGCGCTGATCACCGCGCTGTCGATCGGCATCGGTGTCGACTACACGATCCATGTGACCCACCGCTTCGTGGAGGAGATCGAGCACGGCAAGAAGATCGGCGAGGCGATCAACCTCACCATGCGCACCACCGGAGGGGCGCTGATCGGCTCGGCCCTCACCACCGCTTTGGGTTTCAGCGTGCTGATCTTCAGCCCGATTGCGCCGATGGGCCAGTTCGGGCTGCTGACCGCGATCACGGTCACCTACTCGCTGATCGCCGCCGTGGTGGTGCTACCGCCGATGCTGGTGACTTGGGCCGCCTACCACGCCTGGCGCGGCCAAGCCCACGACTAGGCAGGCGATCCCGACAGGGGTCCCGCCAGCGGGCCGCCGATACGTTGCTGGTCTAGGTCAGTTCGACGGCGTACTCGGGGCAGTTGTCGAAGGCCAGGCGGGCCTTCTCCTCCAGTTCGGGCGGCACTTCGCCGTCACCGATCTCGAAGGCGGTGCCTTCGTCGTCCACGTCGAACAACTCCGGCGCCAGCATGTAGCAGCGGTTGTGGCCCTGGCACGCCTCCTGATCGACACGAACTCTCATGTCACCTTCCCTTCTGAGCGGATCCAGCCGCCAAGCCTACTGCCGGCCACGACCGCGCTCCGTTCGCGCTCGGGGCAAGTGAATCGGGAAGGCGGCCCGGATGCGGGCATCGACCTCGGCGGCGATGTGGGCGGGATGATGCTCGGCCAGTACCCGCTGCACATGCTCATGGGCTCGTTCGCGGGAGTCCTTGCCTCCGGCGTCGAGCCAGTTGTCGGGCGTGTCGCGGTCGCCGATCTCGGGGTAGATGTACTCGCGCTGCATCAGTTCGAGAGTCTGGGGCGAGCCCAGGAAGTGGCCCGGACCCGACACCACCTGCGCTATCAGCTCTGCTGACAGGGTCTCCTCGTTGACCTCGATTCCTCGCACGGTGCGGTTGATCGAGCCGAGCATGTCGTTGTCGATCACCAGCGCCTCCAGCGAGCAGCTCAGCAGGCTGGCCAGCATCCCGGCCGACTCGTACACCAGGTTGGCGCCGGCCTGTCCGGCCAGCGTCACGTTGATGCCCTTCTCGTAGCCGGCCTGGTTGTCGGGGATCTTGGAGTCGGCCATGCCGGCCGCTACCCCCGACGGCAGGCCCATCCAGTTGAGCAGCTGGGCGGCGGCCGCGTTGAGGATGCCCTCCTCGCCCGAGCCGCCGCTCATGGCACCGGTGCGCAGATCCGACACGAACGGCCACATGCCCATCACGCACGGATGGCCCGGGCTCAGCAGGTTCACACCGGTGAGCGCGGCCAGGCACTCGGCCAGGGCCTGAGCCAGCGAACCGGCCAGAGCCGCAGGCGAGGTGGCCCCGGCCTGTCCGGCCGACAGCAGGTTGATGGGCATGCCCGTCTCGACCTGGGCCACCATGGCTCTCGCCGACTCCTCGGCGAAACGCAGCGGCGGCACCACGAAGGTGTTGTTGGCCGCCACGAAGGGCCGTTTGCGGAACTCGCCGGGCCCGCCGAGAGCCATGTCATACATGTCGACGGTCTCGTACACATGCTCACGCTCGAACCACGACGTGCCGATGGGCTTGGTGGTGCCGGCCATGGCCGCGTAAGCGGTGTTGAGATCGAGCAGCCGGGCGTCCTCCATGTCTCGGGCCACCACGGTGCGCACGAAGAAATGGATGTTGTCGAGGGAGTCGACCAGCCGGGCGCAGTCGTACACGTCCACCGCGGTGGACGGGCGGAACAGTCCGGTGGTGTGGTCGTACATGAGAACAGCCGCACCGGCGGTGCCGAAATGGACGCGATCGCCGCCCACCGTGATGGAGCGGTCGTCGTCGAAGCCGTGCCAGATCCACTCCTTGGCTGCGGTGGCGATGGCGCCCTCCACGACGCCCTTCGGGTAGTGCAGCCGCCCGTCGTCGTCGACGTGGCCGCCCGCGGCGGTCACAACGTCGATGAACTCCTCGACAGGCGAGCCCATACCGACGTTCTCGAGGAGTGCGATGGCGGTGTCGTACACCTGTTGCAGGTCGGACTCGCTCAAGGGAGCGAACTTGCCGCCGGGAAGCCCTGGTCGCACCGGGCGAACATCGACCTCGAGCGGTGCCTGGCGGGCCGCGATGCGACCGGCCCTACCGCCGCCTCGGCGCCGGCCGCCCCTGTCGTCAGCCATGGCAATGACCCCTTTCGACGTGAACTTCCGGCCCCAGGCGGGCATATGTCCCCTCAGCGGCCGGAAGTTGGCTCGCAGGCCCGCTCCTCATGATCTTGGGGCGACGTTGGCCGGGTCGTAGGCCGGCTCCGCCAGCACGGTCGCCGCCCGGCGCTCCCCCAGCAGGTCGAGCTCGAAGGTCGAGCCGGGCGCCTCGAAGGCCGGGGCCACATACACGAACGCCAGGCTGCGGCCCACGGTGTGGCCCCAGGTGCCGCTGGTGGCGATGCCCATCACGTTGCCGCCGGCGTCGAAGGCCGGCTCGTTGCCGCGCACGTCGTTGTCGGTGGCGTCCACCTCGCAGTACACCAGCACCATCGACAGCGGCGCGGCCTGATCACGGCGAGCCACGGTGGCGTCACGGCCGACGAACGGCCGTTCGAGGTCGACGAAGCGCTCCAAGCGGGCCTCGATGGGGGTGATCTCGGTGGTGAGTTCCGATCCCCACGCCTTGTAGCCCTTCTCGATTCGCATCACGTTCATGGCGTAGCTGCCGAAGTGGACCATGCCGTGAGGCTCGCCCGCGGCGACCAGCGCGTCGTACAGGTCGGCAAGGCGGTCCATGGCGCAGTGCAGTTCCCAGCCCAGCTCGCCCACGTACGACACCCGCATGGCCAGACACGGCACACCGGCGACCTTGATCTCCGCCGCGGTCAGCCACCGGAACGCCTCGTTGCTCAGGTCGGCATCGGTGAGCGGCGCGAGCACGTCGCGGGCCCGTGGTCCGGTCACCGCCAGCAGGCCGGTGGAGTCGGTGACGTCGGCCACCTCCACGTCCTCACCTTCGCCGATGTGTTGCACGAGCCAGTCGAGGTCGTGGCTCTGACCCATGATGGCCGAGGTCGCATAGAAGCGGTCGGACGCCAAACGGGTGACGGTCATCTCGCATTCGATGCCGCCGAGTTCGGTGAGCATGTGCGTCAACCGGATGCCGCCGTCACGGGCCGGCAGACGATTGGCCGACAGCCGGTCGAGCAGGGCGGGCGCGTCGGCGCCGGTCACCTCGAAGGAGGCGAACGCACTGATGTCGGCGATACCGACACGCTCACGCACGCCGCGCACCTCGGCGCCCACCGGATCGAAGGCGTTGGAGCGGCGGAAGGAGTGACGCTCGACGGCCCCGTCGGGCGAGAAGTACTGGGGGCGCTCCCAGCCGTACACCTCCTGCCACTGCGCGCCGAGGCGGTCGAGGCGCCCGTAGAGGGGATTGACCTTCTGGGGCCGTCCCGCGGCCCGGTACTCACCGGGCAGGCGCACCTGGTACATCTCGTGATACTCGTCGGTGGCTTTGGCGATGGCGAACGTAGAGCGGGGTCCGGTGTGATCGCCGAAGCGGCGGGGGTCCATGCCGCGGACGTTGATCTCGGTCTGGCCGTGCACCATCCATTGAGCCAGGTACTTGCCCGCGCCGGGACCCTGGGTGATGCCGATGGAGGCGCCGTTGCAGTGCCAGTAGTTTCCCAACCCCGGCGCCGGGCCCATCAGGTACCCGGAGTCGGGTGTGTGGGTGATCGGGCCGGACACGATCTGTTTGATCCCGGCCTCCGCGAAGGCGGGGATGCGCATGGCGGTGTACTCCAGGCACTCCTCGAGCACGTCGACGTTCTCGCCGGTGAGGTGGAAGTCGTGAGCCCAGTCGATGCCCTCGACGCCGTACACCCTGGAGTCCGACATCTCATAGGGCCCGACCAGCAGGCCGTCTATCTCGCGGCGGTAGTAGCACGACGCCCTCGGATCCCGGGTGACGGGAGGCTCATGTCCCAGATCGATCATGGCCTGCAGCGGCTCGGTGACGAGGTACTGGTGGATCACCGACACGATGGGCACGTCGAGGCCCACCATGGCCCCGAGTTGGGGGGCGTAGTGGCCGGCCGCGTTGACTACGTGCTCGCACTCGATCCGGTAGCTGTCGTCGGCGCCGGTGCCGGCCATGCCGCCGGGGGTGGCGATGATCTCCCAGCGTCCGTCGGGCAGGTGGTTCATGTCGGTGACCAGCGTGTGGCGCCGTATCTCGCAGCCGCGGTTGCGGGCGCCTCGGGCCATGGCGTTGGTGCAGCCGGTCGGGTCGGTCCAGCCGTCGTTGGGGGTGTAGAAGCCGATCTGCACGTCGCTGAGGTCCTCCAGCAGCGGATGGCGCTCGCGGATCTCGGCGGGGCCGATGAGGTGCGACTCGACGCCGATCTGGGTGAGCATGGCGTGCACGTAGCGGTGCCAGTCGACCTCGTCGTCGGTGCGGGCCAGCCGGATGGCGCCGCAGCCGTGCCAGCCGGCCGACAGCCCGGTCTCCTCCTCGAGGCGGGGGTACAGAGCCACGGCCTCCTCATGGACCTTGGCCATGTTCAGATCGCCGATGAAGTTGGGTATCAGGCCGGCCGCGTGCCAGGTGGACCCTGAGGTCAGCTCGCCCTTCTCCAACAGGATGGTGTCGGTCCAGCCCTCCTGGGCCAGGTAGTAGAGCAGGCCCACGCCCATGGCGCCGCCACCGATGATCACGCACCTCGCCTGCTCGGTCATGGGCCGTCCTCCAAGCGCACCCGCCGGCTGCGGGGATCGTAGAAGCTGCGTATCGAAGGGGTGGCGGCCACCAGGTCACCGCCGACGTTGATCTCGAATGCGCCTGAGTCGAGCCATTCCTGCACGACGCCCTCGTCGCCGCGTCGGTGCAGGTAGCCCATGGCCAGGCAGCGGTCCTCGGTGTAGCTCCACATCGACGACGTGGTGCTGCCCACCGACTCTCCGTTGCGCAGGATCGGGTCGTCGTGGTAGCAGAGCAGCTCGGGGTGCTCCAGCCGGAACTGGATCAGGCGTTTGTTGCGGGGCTGTTCGCGCTGGTTCTCCAGCGCGGTGCGGCCGTTCCAGGGGTTGGGTTTGTCCCAGCCGATGGTGAAGCCGAGCCCTGCCTCGATGGGGGTGTCCTCGTCGGTGATGTCGTGGCCCCAGTGCCGGTACCCCGACTCGAGCCGCAGCGTGTTCATGGCGTGATAGCCGGCCAGGGCCAGGCCGTGGCGCTCGCCCGCGTCCATCAGCGCGTCGTACAGCTCCACCGCATGCTCGTTGGGCAGGTACAGCTCCCAGCCGAGTTCGCCCACGTAGCTCATGCGCAGGGCCAGCACATCGAGGCCGGCGACGTCGATGCGCCGCGACGTGCCGAACGGGAAGTGGGTGTTGGTGAGCAGCGCAGAGGTGAGCGGGGCGAGGACGTAGCGGGCCTTGGGACCCATGAGCCCGATCATGGCCCAGTGCTCGGTGATGTCGGCGATCTCCACGTCACGATCCCGGCTCGCTCGACGCAGGCGGGCCCAGTCCCGGGTCTGGGCCGCGGCGGCGGTCACCACCAGGAACCGGTCCAGGGCCATGCGGGTGATGGTCAGGTCGGCCTCGATGCCGCCCCGGTCGTTGCACCACTGGGTGTACACCGCTTTGCCGACGGGAACGTCGATGCGGGCGGTGCTCAGCTCGTCGAGCACCACCAGCGAGTCGGGGCCGTCCACGGTGAACTTGGCGAAAGAGGTCTGATCGAACAACGCCACCCGTTCCCGCACAGCCCGGCACTCGCTGCCGGTGTTGGCCCACCAGTTCTGCTTGCCGTAGCTGTAGACGTACTCGCGGGCCTGACCGCCATGGGCGTACCAGTTGGGTCGCTCCCAGCCGGCGGTCTCGCCGAACACCGCGCCGGCTGCTTCGAGGCGGTCGTGCAGGGGCGACATCCGCCGACCTCGGGCGCTCTGGTACTGGTAGAAGGGCCAGTGCATGGCGTACAGCAGCCCCAGGCTCTCGGGGATGCGCTCGGACAGGTAGGCGGGGTCGGACTGGAACTCGAACGCCCGGCGGATGTCCACCGACGACAGGTCCATGGGAGGGTGGCGATCGGCGATCCAGTCGGCCAGGGCCCAGCCCACGCCTCCTGCGGACTGGATGCCCACCGAGTTGAACCCGGCCGCCACGAAGCATCCGTCCACTTCGGGCGCCTCGCCCAGGTAGTACACCCCGTCGGGGGTGAAGGCCTCCGGTCCGTTGAGGAAGAGTTGGATGCCGCACTCGCCCAGCGCGGGCACCCGGTGGATGGACCGCTCGAAGATCGGCCCGATGTGCTCCCAGTCCTCGCCGAGGGTGCCGAAGGAGAAGTCGCGGGGGATCCCGTCGAGGTTCCACACCTTGCCTCGGGGCTCGAAGAAGCCGGCCATGATCTTGCCGGTCTCCTCTTTGAAGTAGGTGTAGTTGCCGGGATCGCGCAGCACCGGGGTGTCGGCGTCGAGGCCCAGCGGCTCCGACACCACGTAGAAGTGCTCGCAGGCCTGCAGCGGCACGTTCACACCGATCTGGGCCGCGAGCTGGCGCGTCCAGATGCCGGTGGCCAGCACCACGGTCTCGGTCTCGATGCTGCCCTGCTCGGTGTCGACCGCGGAGATGGCGCCGTCGCGGGCGCGCAGCCCGGTGACCGCGATGTCCTCGACGATGCGCACTCCCCGGCTGCGAGCGCCCTTGGCCATCGCCATGGTGGTGTCCACCGGGGAGGTGTGGCCGTCGCGGGGGATGTACAGCGCACCCACCAGGTCGTCGGTGCGGATCAGCGGCCAGCGTTCGCGCACCTCGTCCATCTCGATCTCGCGGGTCTCGACCCCGAGCGACACCGCCATGGCCGCGCCGCGCCTGATCTCCTCCCAGCGTTCGGCGTCGGCGGCCACCGAGATCGAGCCGGGGGTGCGACAGCCGGTGGCCTGGCCGGTCTCGTCCTCGAGAGCCTCGTAGAGGCGGGCCGAGTAGGTGGCCAGCCTGGTGAGGCTGAGGGTCGACTTGAGCTGCGACACGAGCCCGGCCGCATGCCAGGTGGTCCCGCCGGTGAGCTTGTTCTGCTCCAGCACGACTACGTCGGTGATGCCCCGAAGAGCGAGATGGTAAGCCACGCTGCAGCCGACGATCCCACCGCCCACGACCACAACCTGGGCCCGGTCGGGCACCCCCTGGACCATCAAACTCCCCTCGGTCGATCTGATGGTCCGGACAGCCCCGGACCCGAGCGTTCAGTCTACGCCGGGAACCCAGGCGGTGCCCGCGAGCGGAACCCTGGCCATGGCGGAGGCCGCGGAGGGATCGAGTATTACCGTCACGTCTTGATGACGCTGAATGACTGAGGCTGGGATCTCAGTCGTGACGGGGCCTTCTATCGCATGGGCTACAACTTGAGCCTTGTGCTCGCCGCAAGCGACCAAGACCAACCGGGCCGCGGAACTGATGGTGGCTAGACCCTGGGTGATCGCTCGGGTCGGCACACATTGGGCGGACCGAAACGAGCGAGCGTTGTCGACGCGAGTGCGCTCGCTCAACTGCACAACCCGAGTTGTGCTGTCCACAGGAGAGCCGGGCTCGTTGAACGCGACGTGGCCATTTGCGCCCAGGCCCAACAGTTGCAGGCCTATCGCAGCTTCGGTTATCTGGCGCTCATAGCGGGCGCATTCGGCGGCCAGATCCCCCGCATCGGGGTCGGGGCCATGGACGGCATCGGGTTCCAAGTCCGTTGGATCCGCGAGCAGTCGGCGAACAACACCACGGAAGGCGCAGGGATGGTCCTGAGCAAGATCAAGGTACTCATCGAGCAGAAACACACGCACATGGCTGAAACTGAGTCCCTCCTCGCGGTGGCGTCGCACTAGTTCGGAGAACACGGGCACCATCGTCTCGCCAGTCGCCAAGCCGAGGGCCGGTGATGGCTCACAGGAGATGAACTGCTGAACCAGCTCCGCAGCCGCTTGAGCGGCCGCGGCCGCGGTGTCGGAGACGACCACTCTCATGCTGCTGCCTCGGCCGGCGCTCGAACACGTCCACCAGCAGCCACGGCAGCACCGACGACACCGGCATGCACGCCGAGGTGGGCCACCGAAATGGGTTTCGACAGCTCGAGTCTCGATGCGAAGCGGTCGAAGCTCTCACTCAGTCCTCCGCCCACGACCCAGCGCGACGGGTTGAGCATGGCCTCCAACTCATCGAAGAAGGGCTGGGCCCGCCGAGCCCACTCGACCGGAGTGAGTTCCTCGGTGGAGATCGCTCTGCCCGACGCGATCTCCTCGAAGCGTCCGTTTGCACTGGCGAGACTGCCTAGCTCCGAGTTGGCGATCAGGTCGCCGTTGTGGAGCAGTGCGCTGCCTATGCCCGTTCCGAAGGTCAGCACGATAGTCAGCCCGTCCCGGTCGAGTCCGGCGTCTCCGTAGGTCAACTCAGCTAGCCCGGCGGCATCGGCGTCATTGATGAGCACCGCGTTGGCGCTTTCAGCGGACCGTAGGCAGGCCAGCGCACCGTTCTCTTCGAACGCTCGGGAGAGATTAGGGGCATGGCGCAGCGACGACCCGTCGATGACGCCCGGTAGGGCCACTCCGACCGGTCCAGACCAGCCCACCGCGGACGCGATACGGCCGATGGCGGACACGACATCAGCGGGAGTAGCGGTCTCTGGCGTCAGCTCGGTGCGGATGGCTCCGGCCAGCTCTCCAGTGCAAAGGTCGACGACGGCACCCTTGATGCTGGTGCCTCCAACATCGACTCCTAGCTGCATCTCGATCTTCTCGCTCATCGGTCGAGATCGCCGGCTCTAGCGCCGGTGATGTAGGCGACCAGATCGTCCTTGGTTGCCTCGCCGACATCTACTTCTGCGGTCTTGCGACCCTGGCGCAACACCACGGCCCGGTCGCAGACCTCGGTGACGCGGTCCATGTTGTGAGTGATCAGCAGAACAGCCACCCCTGCTTCACGCAGGTTGCGAATGAGTTCGAGCACTCGGGCCGCCTGCTCCACGCCTAGCGCGGCAGCGGGTTCATCTAGCAGCACGATCTGCTGTCCCCAAGCGGCCGCCCGGCCTATCGCCACCGCCTGGCGCTGACCGCCCGACAGTGCGCTCATCGAGCGGCGCAACGAGGGAATGCGGATGTCTAGCCGCCCCAGGATCTCACCGGACTCGGCCCGCATGCGTTTCTTGTCGAGCACCCCGAGCCACGCTCCAAGCCGCCCGCCGCGGGTGTGCTCTCGATTGAGGAACAGATTCTCGACCACATCGAGAGGATCGATCACTGCCAGCGTCTGATGGACGGTCTCGATGCCCAGCGACCGGGCTGTTTCGGGCGAGGAGATGGCCTGGGCGACCCCGTTGACTTTGACCACGCCCGCGTCGGGCGCATAGACACCCGAGATGCACTTGACCAGCGTCGACTTGCCGGCACCGTTGTCGCCCAATAGAGCCGTGACCCGGCCGTAGTGAAGGCTCAACGCCACCCCGTCGAGCGCCCGAACTGCCCGGAACGACTTGCGCAGACCCTCGACTTCGAGCGCGGGCGCACCGGCCGCGCCCGTCACTTCGAGCCCCCGACGGAGACTTCGTCCCCGAAGCCGTTCCAGATGCCCGCCACCTGCGCCCGGCCGGAGGAAACGCCGGTGAGGCCCACGATCAACGTCCTGGTGACGAAGGCCTGGACCCGGAAGCCGAAGACAACGGTGGCGCCCTCGGCCACAGTCCGGCTCTCGCCGGGGTGGAGTCTGGCGTAGTAGTCGATGGCCGCCGGGGCGGGCATGTCCACGGGCACCGGTTCCGTCGACACCTCCGACGGATCGTGGGCGACAACGGCTCGCACCTCGTAGTCGCCGAACACCGGGTCGATGTACAGGCCCCCGCCGAAGCAGAGCGGCACGCCCTGGTGGATGTGGGCCACCTCGCTGAGGTAGAGCACCGCGGGCTGCTCCGGAAGGTCCCGCACCCCATGGAGGGGAGTCGTGCCGGTGAGTCCATGGCCGGGCTCGACCTGGGTGGCGCCGGCCTCGGCCAGCATGCCGAGCACCTCGGACGAGGTGGTACCGGGCGCGTTGATCTCCAGCGTCGCCGGGCAGGCGGGGTGGCCGCGGGCGATCTCCGCAGCCCGGGCCAGCGTCGCGGCGTTGGGGGTGAGGCGGGCACCGCCCGAAGCGGAATCGAACAGCAGCGCCGGGAACGTGGTCAGCCCGGCGAACTCGACACCAGCCAGCCCGGCGAGGTGATCGATCATGGCGGGCAGGTGGTCCAGCTCTACGCCGCCCTCATGTCCGGGGTAGAAGGTGTCGCCCTCGGCGAAGGCCCGCACCAGAAGACGCTGCGACCGGCCGAGACGACGGGCCGAGGCCGCGGCCTCTTCGGCCTTGTTCACCGAGAAGACCGTCCAATAGTCAGGCTGCAGTCCGGCAGCTTCGCCGGCTTCGGCTCGGGGCACTTGCACGAGATGGCCGACATGGCCGAGGTTGTGGCCGTGGCGGGCGATCGGTCGGGCGCAGGCCATGTCCACGGCGACATAGCCGTCGACGCCGCCGGTGGTCATGGCGGTCATCGCCGCCGGGGCCCGGCCGATCTGCTTGGTCATGGCGTAGACGGTCAAGCCGAGCCTGCGGGCCTGCTGGCACAGTCCGTCCGTGTTCGTCTCGATCGCGTCGAGGTCGAGTACGCAGCTGTTGGCCGGTATCCGTCCCGCCTGATGAAGCTCGATTGCGGCTTCCACGAACCGTGGATTGCGCCTCAGCAACGGCTGCAGGAACACGTCAGGGCTCCTTCTGCTCTCGCATGCTGAACGCCACCGCCCGCTCTCCCATCACGTCTCCTTCTGCTCTCGCATGCTCAGCGCCACCGCCAGGATGATGATCACTCCCCGGGCGATCAACTGGTCGGCGACCCGCAGACCCATGAGGATGAGGCCGTTGTTGAGCATGGCCATGACTATCGACCCGGCTATGGCACCGGCCACCGAGGCCCGGCCGCCGAACAGGTTGGTGCCGCCGATCACCACGGCGGCGATCACCGTGAGCAGCAGGTTCTCGCCCAGGTCGTGGCGCCCGATCGCCAGACGGCCCGCCAGCAGCACGCCCGCGAAGGAGGCCGCGGCCGCGCTGGTCATCAGCGCGGTGATGCGAATGCGGTCGGTGTTGATGCCGAGTGCGCCCGCCGCAGCACGGTCGGCACCCACCGACAGCACATGGCGGCCCCAGCGCAACTGGTGCAGCACGAGATGCCCGATGACCCCGATTACGACGGTCCAGATCAGCAGCGACGAGATCGGCCCCGCCGATCCACCGCCGAATACGGCCAGGAAGGTGTCGTTGCGGATCGGCAGTGACTGAAGGTTGTTCATGTTGCGGGCTACGCCGCTGACGATCCCCAGCATGCCCAGCGTCACCAGGAACGACGGGATACGCACCTTGACCGCGATGACGCCGTTGACGAGTCCGATACCGGCGCCGACTGCCAGCGCCACGACGGCGCCGGCCACGAAGCCGTAGCTTCCCACCGCCTCGGCGGCTACCAACGAAGACAGCGCACATATCGCTCCGATCGACAGGTCGATCTCCGCCGAGGCCAGCGCGAAGGTCATACCCACCGCCATCACCGCGATCGGAGCAGCCTGGCGGCCAATGTTGAGCAGGTTGGAGGCGGTGAGGAACCCGTCGTCACGCAGGATGACGGCGAACAGCCCGAAGATCAGCAGTGCGGCCATGTACACCACGTATTGACGCAGCCCTACGTCCTGGCGCCGCCGCGCCAGCCATTGGTGGGCAGGAAGCAGCCGCCCGGCCGCGGCGGAGTCGTCTGTCATACGTTCCTCACTGCGGAGCAGCGCCGACCGGAACCAGCGCGTCGCGCCCCTCAGCGTCACTCCCGCTCTTGTTCGCTTCGCTCACGGGCCGCCCAAACCACCCCATGGCTGCCCACGGCCTCGCTCGGCCACCCGCGAAGATTCTCACGAATCGCTCCCTGTCCGCTCGGCCTCTGGGGGCTTGCCCGGAGCCCCGGCGACAACTCAATGCTGGTTGCCGCCGGGACTTGGGGGGTAAGTCTGCCTCAGCCGCCGATGGCGTCGAGGACTTCTTGGGGTGGGTCGGCGGCTAGTGATTGGCGGTAGCCCTCGACGATGTTGTCGGCGGTCACGCCGATGGCGGGCACCACCGCGAACGCGGGGGCGGGCTTGCCGAGGATCCCGTAGGCGCCCTCGATGGCCATGGTGCGGCCGAGGTTGTAGGCCTCGTCGGCGGCTATGCCCACCACGTTGCCGCCCTCGACCATGTCCAGCGACACGTTGGTGTCGAGATCCATGGTCACCAAAGCCACATCAGAGGCGCCCGCAGCCCGAAGGGCGGCCAGCACCCCGTCGGCGGGACCCGCGGACCACGGAGCGTAGATGCCGTCGAGGTCAGGGTTGCGCGTCAGCATCGCCGAAGCGATCTCCTCCGCCGCGGCCGGGTCGGCCAGACCCTGCTCAGCGACGATCTCAATGCCGGGATAGTTGATCTCGATCCAGGACTTGAACGCCTGATCGCGCTGGTTGGTCACGTAATAGGCGGCGTCATGGAAGATGTAGCCGACCTCGCCCTCGCCTCCGAGAGCATCGGCCAGCAGATCCGCGGCGGTGATGCCCATAGCGGCCAGGTCATCGGTCACGATGCCCACATAGTCCTCACCGTGGACATAACCCTGGGGAACGTTGGACAAGAACACCAGCTGCACGCCCGCTTCCACCGCCGGGCGGAACGCCTCGGCCCCCGCGTCGGGACCGATGGCCAAACTGATGATGATGTCGGGGCTCTGCGCCATGACCGTCTCAACGTCGTTGGCCTGCTGGGCCGCGTCGAACTGGGCGTTGGTCTCAGCAATGACCTCGATCCCCAACTCCGCGAAAGCGTCCCGAGCACCCTGACTAACCGCATCAGTGAACGCACCCGCGGTGTGCCACAACAACGCAGCCGAATGACCGCCCGCCTGCACCTCAGCAACCTCATCATCGCTCAACGCCACCTCACTGGAAGCAACCGCCTCCTCACCACCAGGCCCCACAGTCCTCGGCGCACCAGCCACAGCCTCGACCGCGGGCTCATCCAGTGACTCAGCTTCAGGTTCCGGCGCAGCTTCGCTCGGTGCCGTCGTGGCCGGCGCTGACTCCTCGTCCTCATCGCCGGCACATGCCGCGGCCACCACTGCGAACACTGCAAGCAGCGACACGATCAGCAGCCACTTGGGACGGCGCGGCGGCAGGTGCAGGCCCGTCACGCCGCGGCGGTGCGTCTCCCGCTCTGGTTCGCTGCGCTCTCGGGCCGCCCAAACCACGGCATGGCTGCCCACGGCCTCGCCCGTATGGACCGGATTCGTGCGCCCATCCGCTCGGCCTCTTGGCCTCTTCCTATTGGTTGTCATGGCCCCTCCCTTTTGGGTCCGGTTTGTAGATCGTGAACGCCGCACCATTCGGCGATGAAACGAGCGAGGATGCGGGTAGCCGTCACCAGTTCGTCGATGGCGAGGCGCTCGAACGGGGTGTGGCAGTTGGAGATGTCGCCCGGTGCGAAGTACACGCCGGGGATCTCGAGGTCCCGCAGGAACGGCTTCTCCGACCAGTACGGCGCTCCTTCGATGCGGGCCGGTTCACCCGTGACCGCCTCGATCGACCGCGCCAGCGCGGCCACCCCCGGCTGGTCGGCGGCTACCTCGTCGGGTGTGCCCCCGAACCGGTGGTCGCGGGGCGCGCTGAACTCGACAGTGCATTCGACGCCGTGCTCGCCGGCAACCTCATCGGCGATGGACTGGATGCTGGCGGCCGCGGCGTCGAGGCTCTCGCCCGGCAGGATCTTGCGGATCAGCGACAGCTCGAATCGGCCTGGCACCGCAATGTTGCCTCCCGATGTGACCGAGGTGACCAGCAGGAAGGCCTCGCCCAGCAGTTCGTGGGCGGGCACCGAGGCCCGCAGGCGGTCGGAGTGCTCCCACAGGCGGTCGAGCAGGCGGTGCCCGGCTCGCAGGGCGTCGACGCCGAGTTCGGGCCGGCCGAAGTAGGCGGAGACCCCCGTATAGGAGATGTCGGCGATGAGGAAGCCCATCTGGGCGGTGTAGATGGCGGAGGTGGTCGGCTCGGTGTAGATCGCGAAGTCCGCGTCGGGCCGCGGCCCGGCCCGGCCCTCTACCGACGCCCGGATCCCGGCCGAGACGCCGCTACCGGGCTGGCCCGACTCCTCGTCGCACACGAACAGGGTCGACACCCTTCCGGCGGGCCGGAGCCCGGCGCGGCCGAACGCCCGGACCGCCTCGATGATGGCGCAGATGCCGGCCTTCTGGTCGGCGACCCCCCGGCCCCATAGCTCGCCGTCGATCACATGGGCGCCGAAGGGGTCCTCGCGGTCGGTGCCCGCCCAGTGCTGGAACCAGTCGTCGACGGCCACCGTGTCGAGGTGTCCGGCCAGCAGCAGCGACCTTCCCGGACCGTCACCGGCGAACGCCACCACGTTGGGGCGGCCCGGCGCGCACTCGAAGAGTTCGGCCGAGTCGAAGGCGTCCGACTCGGCCATCTGGCGGCAAGCCCACTGTGCGATCTCCGCCTCGTTGGGGGTAACACTCGGAATGCGAGTGGCCTCACGGACGAGTCGGGTGACTGCCTCACCGTCGACCGCGGCCACGATCCTCTCAGCCGCGCTGGTCACTGATCTCCCAGAATCTCAGGCACAAGGGACTCGTGGATGAACCGCAACGACATGGACACCGCACCAATCAGAGCGGCTCGCCGCCCCAATGTGGACGCCGCTAGCTCTGGCGGTGCTGCCACTAGGCGGGACAAATGGTCCCGAACGGCGTCGACGAACACGGGGTTGGCTCCAACCCCGCCACCGAGTACGACCCGGATGGGGTCGACGATCAGACACAGGTGCGACATAGCCAGAGCCATGGCCGCCGCCACCTCGTTCAGCACGGCCGCGGCGGCGGCGTCGCCTATTGCCGCGGCTGCGAATATCTCGGGAACATCTGCGCTCGCGTCAAGTCCCGAACGATGGCCGCCCTCGATGGCCTGCCCGAACCGTTTGCGGATCGACGGCGCGGAGGCCACATCCTCAAGCGTCACCGGGGTTTGGCCCGACTCGGGTCGCGATAACAGCAACGAGCCCAATTCGCCCGCCGACCCGGTACCGCCCCGGTAGAGATCACCGCCGACCACCATTCCCAGGCCGATGCCGGTGCCCACCGAGACGGCCGCGAAGTCCACGTCGGCCAGTTCGTCGCCCATGCGGGTCAATTCACCCAGGGTGGCCAGGTTGACGTCGTTCTCGACGTGGATTCGACCATCGAATCTCTCCGTGAGGTAGGCGCCCAGCGCCAGATTCTCGAAGCCGGGAAGGTTGAAGGCCTGCTCGACGCGATCACGGTCGGGGCGGTAGATCCCAGGCACACCGACGCACACCGCATGGCATCTGCCGTTGATGTCGACAAGCATGTCGGTGGCGGCTGCGGTGACGCTCTCCAGCGCGGTGCAAGCGTCGGGGCCGGTAGCAATCTCCCGCTCGATGACCAAATCGCCGAACAGGTCAGCAACGCCCACCAGGATCTTGGTCGCCCCGATGTCGGCTACCACCGAGTGGCGAGACGTGGCAACCAACTCGTACAAGGCGGCGGGACGGCCGATCGACCCGGAAGCCGGACTCTCGTCGGAGATCCGCACCAGACCCGCCGATTCCATGTCGGTGACAAGGGCCGACACCGTGGGTTTGGACAGACCGGTTGCCCGGGCTATTCCGGCTCGCGACATGCGCGTCGGATGAGCCGCGAACAGCGCATCGACTATCCGCTGCCCGCTGAGCAGCCTTAGGACGCCCGAGCCAGAACCCTCCGCCACATTGTTAGTAATACTACCTAACTAATACCGCGTCAAGACGGCGGGGGACCGCCACCAGCCTGCGAGGTTGCGTCCGGCTCAGTCAGCGCCGGGGATCCAGGCGGTGCCTGCGAGCGGAACCTTCGCCATGGCGGCCGCTTCGACGGTGAGGGCGGCCAGGTCCTCGGGCTCGAGGTTCAGGACGTGCGACTTGCCATTGGCCCGGGCCAGGATCTGGGTCTCGATGGTGAGCACCTGCAGGTAGTTTTCCAGGCGCCGCCCGGCCAGCACCGGGTCCAACCGGGCCGACAAGTCGGGGTCCTGGGTGGTGATCCCGGCCGGGTCGTTGCCCGCCTGGAAATCCTCCCAATAGCCCGCCGAGGTGCCGAGGGCTTGGTATTCGGCCTCATAGGCGGGGTCGTTGTCGCCGATGGCGATCAGCGCGGCGGTTCCGATGGAGGCCGCGTCGGCGCCTAGGGCCAGCGCCTTGGCCACGTCGGCGCCGGAGCGGATTCCGCCCGCCACGATGAGCTTCACCTCGCGGCGGTGCACGCCGAGTTCCCGCAATGCCCGCACCGACTCGCCGATGGCGGCCAGCGTGGGAATGCCGACATGCTCGATGAACACGTCCTGGGTGGCCGCGGTGCCGCCCTGCATACCGTCCACCACCACCGCGTCGGCGCCGGCCTTCACCGCCAGCGCAGTGTCGTAGTAGGGGCGGGCCGCGCCGACCTTCACGTAGATCGGCACCTGCCAGTCGGTGATCTCGCGCAGCTCGCCGATCTTGATCTCCAGATCGTCGGGCCCGGTCCAGTCGGGATGGCGGCACGCCGAGCGCTGATCGATGCCCTCGGGCAGGGTGCGCATCTCGGCCACCCGCTCGGTGATCTTCTGACCGAGCAGCATCCCGCCGCCGCCGGGCTTAGCCCCCTGGCCCACCACCACCTCGATGGCGTCGGCAACTCGCAGGTGGTCGGGATTCATGCCGTAACGAGACGGCAGGTACTGGTACACCAGCGTGGCCGAGTGCTGTCGCTCCTCGTCGGTCATGCCGCCGTCGCCGGTGGTGGTGGACGTGCCCGCCGCGCTGGCGCCCCGGCCGAGGGCCTCCTTGGCCTGGGCCGACAGCGAACCGAAGCTCATGCCCGCGACGGTGACCGGGATCTTCAGGTGGACGGGGCGCTCGGCCCGGTGCTCGCCGATCACCACGTCGGTGCCGCACGCCTCGCGGTAGCCCTCGAGGGGATAGCGCGACATCGACGCCCCGAGGAACACCAGGTCATCGAGGGTGGGCAGACGGCGCTTGGCCCCCCAGCCCCTGATGCGGTAGATGCCGGTGTTGGCCGCCCGGCGGATCTCGGCGATCACGTTGCGGTCGAAAGTGTAAGACTCGCGCAGATGCCAGAAGTCGGGATGGGACGCTTCCGCGGGCTCGAAGCCATCGGGTGATGGCGCGGTCATCGGGCTGCCTCCCGGGCGTCCCGCTCACCTTCGCTGCGCTCACGGGCCTGTCGGGCCGCGGCGTCCACGTCGTCGATGGTGAAGTTGTAGAGGCGTCGGGCGGAGCCGTAGCGGCGGAACTCGGACGCGTCCACGCCGTCGCCCGCCGGGGAGGCCGCGGCCAACAGCCTGCTCAGCGTCTCGGTGTGGGCGGGCCGCATCTCCTTCTCGATGCAGTCGGCGCCCAGCGACTCGACGTCGCCCCGCACGAAGATCTGGGCCTCGTAGATCGAGTCGCCGAGGTCGGCGGCCGCGTCTCCACACACCACCAGGTTCCCGGCCTGGGCCATGAAGGCGCTCATGTGGCCGACGTCGCCCCCGACGACGATGTCGACGCCCTTCATGGAGATCCCGCAGCGGGCGCCCGCGTTGCCGCCCACCACCACCAGCCCGCCACAACCGGTGGCGCCGGCCGACATGGTGGCGTTGCCGGTGATGCGCACCTCGCCCGACATGATGTTCTCGGCTAGCCCGGTGCTGGCGTTGCCCTCCACCAGCACCCGGCCCCGCTGATGCATGCCCGCGCAGTAGTAGCCCACCGAGCCCCGCACCACCACGTCGATGTCGGCGGTGATGCCACAGGCCACCGCATGGGCGCCCCGTGGGTTGACGACCTCGAAGGACTCCCCGGCGGAGGCGTCATGCAGCGCCTGGTTCAGTTCTCGACGGCTGACCGCCGAGAGGTCGAAGCGACCCGTCACGCCGCCAGGCTCCAGGTGCAACCGCATCGCTGGACGCCGCCAACAACACACGAGCGAGACAGGCCGGTCACGCCGCCAGGCTCCAGGTGTAGATGCGGGCGGGTTCGGGCTCCCACACCTCGGCGTCAGCCGCGCCCGGCAGGCGGGCGATGGCCCGGTACTCCGACGACATGGCCACCCAGTCGTCGGTCTCGGCCACCACCGCGGGCTTGCAGGCAATGGGGTCGCGCAGGATGGCGAACCCGTCGGCCACGCCGATGGCGAAGGTGTAGAAGCCGTCGAGATCGCTCAGGGCGCCCTCGAGAGCGTCCGAGATGGTGTCGCCGGAGCGGAGCCTCCACGCCAGGTAGCCGGCGGCCACCTCGGAGTCGTTCTCGGTCTGGAACGACTCGCCGTGACCCTCCAGGAAGCGCCGCAGACGGTTGTGGTTGGACAGCGAACCGTTGTGCACCAGGCAGGTGTCGGCGCCGGTGGCGAACGGGTGCGAACCGTTGGTGGTGACCGCGGACTCGGTGGCCATGCGGGTGTGGGCCAGGGCGTGGGTGCCGGTACGGGAGGCCAGGTCGTAGCGCTCGGCCGCCAGGTCGGGATCGCCCACCGCCTTGTACAGCTCGATCTGGGCGCCGTAGCTCAGCACAGTGGCCCCGGCCACGTTGTCGATGATCCACTGGCGGGCCGCCCGGCCATCGCCGTCGGTGGCGAACACCGCATGGTCATGCACAGCCCGGACGGTCACCTCGGCGGCGAGCAGGCCCTCCAATGCGGCGGCCACCGGCCCCCAGTCCACCGTGACGCCCTCGGCCAGCACGGTGATGCGGGTGCGGTCGGGTGTACCTGCGTCATACGAGGCGAATCCGGCGCTGTCGGGGCCGCGGTCGCGCATCTCCCTCAGCATCACCGCGGTGAGGCGGCCCAGCTCGTGGCGGTGGGTCTCCGTCTTGCAGAACAAGCCCACGATGCCGCACATGACGCACTCACCCCCGACGCATCCGTCTCGAAGTCCGCGCAGCACCGTAGCGCCCACAGCGGGACCGTCCGCAGCCCGGCGGCCCGGCGGCTCACCGAGGCCCCGCCACTCACCGACAGCTCAGGGCCGCGGCGCCGGTGGCCGGATTCCCTCGAAGGGTGTTCCTTGACTACTCTCGGGCGCCGCTACCCAGCCGAGTAGGGCAACGACCACAGGGAGAGACCATGAGCGCGCTCGACGAGATCCGGAGCCGGACCGAGGCCGACGGCGTGGAGTTCATCTACGCCATGTTCGTGGAGATGCACGGCAAGCCGTGCGCCAAGCTCGTGCCCGTCGGCGCGCTGGAGGGCCTCATGGCCGACGGCGCCGGATTCGCGGGGTTCGCGGCCGGGCCGATGGGCCAGGATCCTTCCAGCCCCGACATCTTGGCCCTGCCCGACCCGGCGTCGTACACGCAGCTTCCGTGGCAGCCCAACGTGGCCGCCATGCAATGCGACCCCACCGTGGAGGGCGAGCTGTGGCCGTATGCGCCGAGGGTGATCCTGCGCCGTGCGCTGGAGGCGGCCGCGGAGCGCAACATCGTGCTCAAATGCGGGGTCGAGGCCGAGTATTCGCTGGTGGTGCGCAACGATGACGGCTCCATAGCGGTGGCCGATGACCGCGACACGATGAGCCTGCCGTGCTACGACGCCAAAGGGCTCACCCGGATGCTGCCCCACCTCACCGCGGTGTCGAAGAACCTCGACGCCATGGGTTGGGGCAACTACGCCAACGACCATGAGGACGCCAACGGCCAGTTCGAGCAGAACTGGCAGTACTCCGATGCGCTGACCACCGCCGACCGGTTGATCCTGTTCCGGCTGATGGTCCACACCCTGGCCCAGCGCGACGGCCGCTACGCCACGTTCATGCCCAAGCCGTTCGCCGACAAGACCGGCAACGGCCTGCACGTGCACCTCAGCCTGTGGTCGGGCGACACCGACGAGGCTCTCTTCATCGGCGGCAGCAGCGGCGGGGCCGACACCAAGGGACTCGGCCTGAGCGACATGGCCTACAAGTTCGTGGGCGGGCTCATCGAGCACGCCTCGTCGCTGGTGGCGGTGGCCTGCCCCATCGTGAACTCCTACAAGCGCATGGGCGTGGGCGCGCCCACTTCGGGAGCCACCTGGGCACCGGCCTACGCGGCCTACGGCGGCAACAACCGCACCCAGATGATCCGGGTGCCCGAGCCTGACCGGATCGAGGTGCGCCTGGGAGACGGCGCCGCCAACCCCTACCTGATGTTCGCAGCCATGCTGGCGTGCGGCCTCGACGGCCTCGACCGCGACCTCGATCCGGGCGCACCCAACACCGACAACCTGTTCACGCTGTCGGCCGAGGCGATCGCGGCCAAGGGCATCGAGGCCCTGCCGCCGACGCTGCTGCACGCCGCCGACCAGCTCGCTTCCAACGACGTGATCGGCGCCGGGTTGGGCGACACGGCCGAGGGCCCCTACCGCGACTATTTCGTCAAGGTGAAGCGCGACGAGTTCCTGGCCCATCACCATGTGGTCACCGCCGGCGAGGTCGATCAGTACCTCACCTTGTTCTGAGCGGCTCTGCGGGAGGGGTTCGCAGGCTTGACGCCGATGGTCGATGCTGCGCCACTGCGCTTGTGAGCGCCGCGCTGTCGTCACGGAGGTCCGACTGGCACGTCTTCGGGCTGGCCGCGGTGAGCGGCGCGGTGATGTGCTGGGCGACCGGCAACATCCTGGTGCGCCAAGTCGATCTGGCCGCCGCGCCGCTGGCGTTCTGGCGACTGGTGCTCAGCACGGTGATCTACTGGGCGATCGTGGCGGGGCGGCGGAGCCGGGTGACGTGGCCGCAAGTGCGGGCCTGCCTGCCGTCGGCCGCCATGCTCGGGCTGTGGTACGTCGCCTTCTACGAGGCCATCAAGTCCACTACCGTCACCAACGTCTCGATGATCGTGTCGCTGGTACCGGTGGTGTTGATCTGGCCCGCGATCCGACGATTCGCCGAACCGATCTCGCTCAATCTGTTGGCACTGGTGGCGGCCGCGCTCGGCGGCACCGCGCTGGTGTTGTTCGGCTCGTCCTCGGTAGCCACCTGGAGCCTGCGAGGCGACGCGATGGCCGTGCTCGCTCTGCTCTTGTTCTCGGGACAGATGGCTTTCGCCAAGACGGCCCGAACCCAGATCGGCGCCCTGGAGTTCCAAGCGATCGCGTGGATCGTCGCCTTGGTCGTGGTCACCCCGCCGGCTCTGCTGGCCGCTGACGGCCTGTACCTGCCCGACACCACGACCTGGCTCTGGTTGGCCGCGATGGTCGCCTTCCCAGGGTCGGGCCATCTGCTGATGAACTGGGCCCACAACCATGTGCGGATCACGGTGTCGTCGATGGCTCTGCTGGGCACTCCGCCGATCACGATGGTCCTTGCCGCGGTTTTCCTCGATGAACCGGTGAAGATCGCTCAGGCTGTCGGCGGGGTGATCGTGTTGGCCGCTTTGGCCGGGGTGATCCGCCGCGACCTCCAGATCACCACCCGCCATGGCGGTATCGCGGGCTGAGGGCAAGGACCGTGGGCCGACCCGACCGGCTGGCATAATCACCTATGGCCCGGTTGCAGGTGATCGGCGGCGGAAAGATGGGCGAGGCCCTGCTGGGGGGCCTGGTGTCGTCCGGCTGGGCCGACGCGAGCGAGCTCCACACCGTCGAGCCCGACCCGCACCGCCAGGAGGCGGTGGCCGCCGCCGTGGCGGGTGTGTCGGTGTCGGCCGAGGTGCTCCGCGGGGTCGATGCCGTGATCGCAGTGAAGCCCGACGTGGTTGCGGCGGTGCTGCCCGCGCTGGCAACGGCGGAATCCCCACGGGTGCTGTCCATCGCGGCCGGGGTACGCACCGCCGCCATCGAGGACGGCCTGCCGGAGCGAACCCCGGTGGTGCGGGCCATGCCCAACACACCGGCGTTGGTGGGGTTGGGCGCAGCCGCCATCGCCGGCGGATCGGTGGCCGGGGCCGCAGACCTGGCCTGGGCCCGCGGCATTCTCGAAGCGGTGGGGACGGTGGTGGTGGTCGACGAGGCCGAACTCGACGCCGTCACCGGTCTGTCAGGCAGCGGTCCCGCCTACGTGTTCCGCCTCGCGGAGGCCCTGCGAGCCGCAGGCATCGCGCAGGGTCTCGACGCTGGGGTCGCCGACGCACTGGTGCGCCAGACCCTGGTCGGGGCGGCCACGCTGCTGGCGCAGTCTGGCGAGGATCCCGGCCGGCTGCGTGAGAACGTCACCTCTCCGGGAGGTACGACCGCCGCCGGGCTGGCCGTGCTCGACGAGTCGGGCTTCATGGATCTCATCGACCGTGTGGTCGCGGCCGCCACCGACCGCTCCCGTGAGCTGGGCCAGTGACAACGCCCCGATCGTCACAGGAGGTGTCGGGCGGCTCAGCCGGCTCGCGTGGCGGCTACGACACGATCTCGTTCCTGTCGGACTACGGCCACCAGGACGAGTTCGTCGGGGTGGTCCATTCGGTGATCGCCGCGATCGCTCCCCAGGTGCGGATAGTGGACGTGACCCACGGCATCGCGGCATGCGATGTGCGAGCCGGGGGGCTGGCCCTGGCCCGGTCGGCGCAGTTCCTGATGCCCGGCGTGGTGCTGGCCGTGGTGGATCCCGGAGTGGGCACCCCACGGCGAGCGGTGGCGGTGGAGGTCGGCGACGGCGCGTCGGTGCTGGTCGGACCCGACAACGGACTGCTGGCGCCCGCAGTGGCCCTCGTCGGCGGGGCCAGCCGGGCGGTGGAACTGACCGGGAGCGAGTACCGGCTTGATTCACAGCCCGAACTGGGAGCGACGTTCGACGGGCGCGACGTGTTCGCGCCGGCAGCCGCCCACCTCTGCTGCGGGGTGCCGCTGGAGGCTCTGGGACCGTCCATCGACGCGGCCACCCTGACCCCCGCCATGGTGCCGGTGAGCCACCACAGCGGCGACGAACTGGTAGCCGAGGTTCTGTGGGTGGACCGCTTCGGCAACTGCCAGCTCAACCTCGACCCGGCCGAGGTGGACGGGCTGGCCGCCGCCGGAGCCCCGCTGCAGGTAGCCGTCGGTGAGGATCTGCAGACCGCTGAGCGGGCTCGTGCCTATGCCGACGTGACCGCGGGCCGGGTCGGGCTGATCACCGATTCGAGCGGGCTGGTGTCGCTGGCGTTGCCTCAGCGGTCCGCGGCCGCCGAACTCGGGCTGCACGAGGGCGCTGAGGTGCGACTTACCGCCGCCGCAGCTGATGAACGCGGGGGTGCCCGACCGACGGTGGTCACGCCGGTCGGGCTCAAACCGAGACCGCAAGGAGGCCACCCATGAGACCGGGAACCACCATCGCCATCGTGGCACTGCTCGTGATGATCGTCGCGGCCGGGGTGCTGCAGATCCTCTTCCTGGCCCGCTGACGCCCGTTTGGCCTCCCCCGCCGGCTGCCGGGCACCGCAGAACCGGCAGAGTGCAGCCACCGAGAACTCCGCTTGCGAACAAGCGCTGCGGGGGCACACGCCGCCCGTGAAGAGCGGGAACGAGGGCGATAGCATCCGAGCCGATGTCGCTCGTGGTTGTCGGTTGCAATCACCGCTCCACCCCGCTCGGCCTGCTCGAGCGGATGACCGTCGCGCCCGACGATCTCCCCAAGGCTCTGCACGACCTGGCCATGGCTGAGAACCTCAGCGAGTCGGTGCTGGTGTCGACCTGCAACCGCATCGAGGTCTACGCCTA
This sequence comes from Acidimicrobiia bacterium, assembly GCA_022824605.1. Lineage (GTDB taxonomy): Bacteria > Actinomycetota > Acidimicrobiia > Acidimicrobiales > Aldehydirespiratoraceae > Aldehydirespirator. The sequence continues at coordinate 783 of JAJDZO010000392.1, read as the reverse complement.
CGCCGAACGCTTTCACGGCGGTTATGCAGATATCCGCGAGTTGCTGGCCCGGCATTCTGGTCTGCCGCCCGAGACCGTTGCCGATGAGCTGTACTCCCATCACGACACCGACGCGGTGCGGCACCTGTTCAGCGTGGCTGCCGGTCTCGACTCGGTGGTGGTGGGCGAGCACGAGGTGCTGGGCCAGATCCGCGACGCCTGGCAGGCCGCCCGTTCTGAGGGAACCGTAGGTGCGGTGCTCGAACCGCTGTTCCGCCGGGCCGTGGAGACAGGCAAGAGGGCCCGCAGCGACACTGGCATCTCCCGGGGTATCGCTTCGCTGTCGCACGCCGCGGTGGCGTTGGCCTCCGATCGGCTCGGCGGACTGGGCGGACGCCGGGTGCTGGTGCTGGGTGCAGGTGAGGTGGCTGCGGGCACGCTCAAATCCCTGGCTGACGCCGGCCCGGCCGACATTGCGGTGGCCAGCCGCACGCCGGAGCGGGCGGTGGACGCGGCCGCGTTGTGCGGTGGCCGGGCCGTGCCTTTGGACAAGCTCGACTCCGTGCTGGTCGGCGCCGATGTGGCCATCACCACCACCGGTGCCACCGAGATCGTTGTGGAGCACAGCAGCATCGACGACGTGATGGTCCGGCGCAACGGAGCGGCGTTGTTGATTATCGATGTGGCGGTCCCCCGCGATGTTGATCCCGCCGCTGCCGCGCTGCCGGGTGTGACCCTGCTCGACATGGACGACCTGGGCGACTTCGTCGGGCACCAGCGGGCGGGCCGCCACCAGGAGGTCGA
>JAJDZO010000204.1 GCA_022824605.1 Acidimicrobiia bacterium | reverse complement strand
GGTCGGCGCGGGCTTCCTGCAACGCGGCGATGGCCGCGGCCAACAGTCTGTCGTCGGGCTCGTCACAGTCGTCGATGTCGGCAAGGGTCCGCCCCAGCACCCGGCGCGCCAAGCGACGAGACGCATCCGACACCACCTCCGCGGTGGTGTCGGCGGGCACGTCGATGGTGCGCTTCTCCACCACGCCGTTGGACATGACGGCAACCACCAGGACCTTGCCGACGGACAGCTCCACCAACTGGGCCGATCGCACCACCGCCGCGGCGGGACTGGGCGCCACCACCACCGCGGTGCAGTCGGTGAGGTCCGACAGCAGCCCGGTGGTCTCTGACAGGATCGACTCGAACCCGCCGTGGGAGACCGAGAAGAACTCGTTGACCTGACGGCGGTCGGCCGCGGCGAGGGTGGGCGAGGGCGACCGCCGGCGCCACTGGTCCACGAAGAAGCGGTAGCCCTTGACGGTGGGCACCCGACCGGCGCTGGTGTGGGGCTGGATCAGGTACTCCTGGTCGGTCAGCGCCGCCATCTCGCTTCGCACCGTGGCCGGCGAGGCGTCGATGCCCGGCGAGCGCGCCACCCGGCCCGAGCCCACCGGCTGGGCGGTGCGGATGTACTCCTGAACGACTGCGTAGAGGATGGCGGCCTTGCGGTCGTCCGGCATGGTCGAGATGCTACCCATCCAGCGTGAGCGCGGAGATGAAGGCTTCCTGGGGAATGTCCACCCGCCCGATGCTCTTCATGCGCTTCTTGCCTGCCTTCTGCTTCTCGAGCAGCTTGCGCTTGCGGGTGACGTCGCCGCCGTAGAGCTTGGCGGTCACGTCCTTGCGGTAGGCCTTGACCGTCTCTCGGGCGATGATGCGGCCCCCGATGGCGGCCTGGATGGGCACCTCGAACTGCTGGCGGGGTATCAGCTCCCGCAGGCGGGTGACCATGGCCCGCCCGTAAGTGTAGGCCCTGTCGCGGTGTACCACGGTGGAGAAGGCGTCCACCGCCACCCCTTGCAGCAGCACGTCCACCTTCACCAGATCGGCCTGTTCGTATCCGTCGGGCTCGTAGTCGAGGCTGGCGTAGCCCTGAGTGCGGCTCTTGAGCTGATCGAAGAAGTCGATCACCACCTCGGCCAGCGGCAGCCGGTAGCGCAGTTCGACCCGTTCCGGCGACAGGTACTCGATGCGCACCAGATCGCCCCGGCGAGACTGGCACAGCTCCATCAGCGTGCCGGTGTAGTCGGTGGGCGTGATCAGCACCGTGGCCAGGCAGGGCTCGGCGATGGCGGCGATCTGGGCGGCCTCGGGCATGTCGGAGGGATTGGACACCGCCACCGTGTCGCCACCGGTGGTGGTCACCCGGTACTCGACTGAGGGGGCGGTGGAGATCAGCGACAGGTCGAACTCTCGTTCCAGCCGTTCACGCACGATCTCCATGTGCAGCAGGCCCAGGAACCCGCAGCGGAAGCCGAAGCCGAGCGCGCCGGAGGTCTCGGGCTCGTAGGTGAAGCCGGCGTCGTTGAGGCGCAGCTTGGACAGGGCGGCCCGCAGGTTGGTGAAGTCGTCTCCGTCGTTGGGGTACAGGCCCGAGAACACCATCGGTTTCGGCTCTGAGTATCCCTCCAGGGGATCTGCGGCCGGAGCGGACGCGTCGGTGACGGTCTCGCCCGAGCGGGCCTCGCCGACGTCTTTGATGCCGGCGATCAGGTAGCCGGTCTCGCCGGGGCCGAGGCGCACGACCGCCTGATTCGCGGGGGTGCGCACCCCCACCTCGTCGGCGGTGTGGACGGTGCCGGCTTGCATGAACCGCACCCGTGCGTCGGCCGACAGCACACCGTTCACCACCCGCACCGACGACACCACGCCCCGGTACTGGTCGAAATGCGAGTCGAAGATCAACGCCTGCAGCGCAGCATCGGCCGATCCTGCGGGCGGCGACGTGCGCTCCAGCACCGCGTCGAGCAGGGCGGCCACCCCGTCGCCGGTCTTGGCCGAGATGGCCAGCACGTCGGCGGCGTCGATGCCGAGCACCCGCTCGATCTCCTCGGCGCAGCGGTCGGGGTCGGCTGCGGGCAGGTCGATCTTGTTGAGCACGGCCACCACGTCGAGATCGTTCTCGATGGCCTGGTAGCAGTTGGCCAGGGTCTGAGCCTCGATCCCCTGGGCGGCGTCCACCACCAGGATCACCGACTCGCAGGCGGCCAGCGACCGGCTCACCTCGTAGCTGAAGTCCACATGGCCGGGCGTGTCGATCAGGTTGATCACATGGTCACGCCAGTTGAGCCGCACCGACTGGAGCTTGATGGTGATGCCCCGCTCGCGCTCGAGCTCCATCGAGTCGAGGTACTGCTCTCGCATCTCGCGGGCCTCGACCGCGCCGGTCAACTCCAGCATGCGGTCCGCCAGGGTGGACTTGCCGTGGTCGATGTGAGCGATGATCGACGTGTTGCGGATGCGATGCAGATCCATGAGAGGCTCGATACCGGACGCGGCGGTGGGGGGACGGCCCGGCAACGCTAGCCTCGACCGTCGGCCCTACGGCCCCCAGACAACCGGCACATAAGGCTGCCGGCGCCCCGACACGACCGGCAGGTGAGCGTGGCCAACATCAAGTCGCAGATCAAGCGCAACCGGCAGAACGAGAAGCGCCGACTGCGCAACCGGACGGTCCGTTCGGAGATGAACACCCGAACCAAGGCGGCCCTCGCCGCGGCCGACCACGACGACGAGGCTGCCGATGAGACGATGCGCCTCGCCATCAAGCGGATCGACAAAGCGGCGACCAAGGGTGTCATCCACAAGAACACTGCGGCTCGCCGCAAGAGCCGCCTAGTGCGCGAGATCGAGCGCCTGCGGTCCCCGGAGGGCTGACCCCCTCGATAGCCCGACTGCGCGGGCCTCAACTGAGCGCTCAGCGGGCCGACAGCGCGGCCAGCCGGGCGACCAGCACCTCCAGCACCAACTCGTCGGGCCAGTCGAGGGTTCCGCGCAGGGCGAGATCGGCGTCGGCCAGCAGCCGGATCGCCCGCGCCACCTTCTCTGAGCCCAGCCTGCGGGTCTGACCCAGGATCTTCTTCGCCGGGAACGTCGAGCCCTTCATGGCCAACATCTCCGCGGCCTGACGCTCGTCGGCCGCGCCTGCTCCGTCGAGGCGCAGCATCCGCTGGTAGCGGCCCGCCAGAGCAGCGAGCAGTTGCAGCGGGTGGCGCGACGGCAGCAGACGGTGCAGCACCTTCAGTGCCTCGGTGATGTCGCCCCGGTCGATGGCGTCGTCGAGTTCCCACGGGACGACCGAGCCGGGGTCGCCTCCGTAGACGGCCACATCGTCGGCGCTGACGGTCGCTCCCGATCCCAACGCTCCCTCCAGGGTTCGCAGCAGCCCGACGATGTTGCCGTGGTCGGCGCCCACCAGGTCGCCGATGGCCGCCACCGCGGCCGACTCGAAATGCAGGTCCGACTGCTGCAGTTGGCTGCGCAGCCATTTGTGGGCTTCGTTCTTGCCTCTCGGCGGGGTCACGTTCAGCGATGCGCCTCCGGTGGCCTTCACCGCAGCGGCAAGCGCTTTGGGCACTGCGGGCAGGCGGCCTCCCATCACCGGATCAACGCCGCGTTCCCATACCAGCACCAGATGGGTGGTAGACGGCAGCGTCTCCAGCAGGCGCACGAGGTCGTCGCAGTCGCCTTTGCGGGAGAACCGAGCCAGGTGGCGTCCCACCACCACCCGACGCGACGTGAGGAACGGCTGGGTCTGGGCCGCATCGACCAGCGGCGCAAGCCGCCATCCTCCGTCGGGGTCGCGCAGGCTGGTCTCGTCGAGTTGCTCCAGAGCGAGGCTGCGGTCCTCGTCGCCCAGCGCCTCCTTGACGAGTTTGGCGACCGCCTCGGTGACCAGCACAGGATCGTCGCCGGTGACCAGCTCCACGCCCATGGCGGCCGATGTTACGGCCACCCTGCGACCCGGCGCGGCCGTGACCGGCTTCAGCGGCGAACGTCCGGTCGGAACGGGGACATATTCCCCTCAGAGACCGGAAGTTGGGATCGCCACATCGATTCGGGGCCCGTCGCCGACGATCTCCAGCGCCAGGTCGCCGAGCATCACGGTCGACCCGGCCTGCACTGTGCGAGCGGTGGGCACGCGGTGCATCGGCGGGGCCAGCACTACGGCGGCCGGGTACCGGTCGCGCAGGGCGAGCACGGCGTGGGCGTCGGAAGCACCGCCCCTGGAGGCCACCACGACATCCACACGGCGCACGCCCGCCAGCCGCAGCGCCTGCAGCAGATCACGCGGGCGCACCGAGTCCTCCAGCACCACCGCGAGCGAGTCCCCGTGACGCAGCAGCCGGGCTCCCTCGGCGTGCGACCATCCCGGCGCCACCGACGCCGACGATGCGACGCTGTACAGCAGCACGGCGGCCACGACGGTTCCGCCGACAATTCCGAGAGGCCGCGCCAACGATGGCCCAGCATTGGACCGCTCGGGCACGCCAGCCCGGGCTCCGCCGACGGTGCCGACAGACCGAGCCAACGATGGCCCAGCATCGGACCGCTCGGACACGCCAGCCCAAGCTCCGCCGACGGTGCCGACAGACCGAGCGAACCGGCGAAGGTCACCCCAGCGAGAGGCGAGCACCAGGGCCACTCCGACGCCTACCGCCGCCGCGGCGGCGACGCCGATCATCGCGGGCGGGGCGGCGGCGGCAGCCGCGGCGACGCTGCGCACCCACCACAACAACGCCGCGGTGGGCCGATGGATCAACCAGGCGACTGGGCCGCCGACCGCGCCGGCGCCGAGCCCGCCGGTGAGGCCCCACATCATCACCGGCGCGGTTGCGGGTCCGGCGAGCACGTTGGCAGGCAGCGAGGCCACCGGCACCGCACCGAACACGGCCACGAGCAGCGGCATGACCGCTAGCTGGGCGCCGGCGGTGGTCGCGATCGCCAGCCTCAACGGTCGGGGGCCCCGCAGCTTCTCGGACAGCGCAGGCGTGATCCACAACAGGCCGCACGTCGCGCACACCGACAGCTGGAACGCCAGAACCCTCACCAGGAACGGGTCGGCCACCACCACCGCGGCCACGGCCCAGGCCAGTGTCCTCCGGCCGGTCTCGGGCCGTCCCAGCGCGGCGCTGATCACGGCGACCCCGGCCATGGTCACCGCCCGAAGCACCGAGGGCTCGAAGCGGGTGAGCACCGCGAACACCGCCAGCAGCATCAACAGCACGAGCAGCCGGACGCCCGGACGACTCCGAGCCAGCAGAGGCGAGGCCAGCGCGAGCACGAAGGCGACGTTCTGGCCCGACACCACCAGCAGGTGGCCCAGGCCGGCGGCCCGGAAGTCGTCGTACAGGCGGGGCGACTGGTGACGGTCGTCGCCGTAGACCATCCCGGTGAACATGGCTCGGCTGTCGTCGGACAGGCTTCGCGCGCCGGAGTCCAGCAGCCGTCGCACCCGGTTGGTGAACGCGGCCAGCGGGGCGGCCTCGGCCCGGTCACCCACCGCGGCGACGTTCAGCGTGGCCGCGACGTGGCGCCAGCGGAGCCAGTCGCTCTCGGCGGGCCGAGCCGTTCCCGAGACGTGAACCCGCTCACCGGCCAGCAGATCGTCGAGCCGGGCGGCCACCGCGCCGTGGGCCCTGGCCTCGACCCTGGCTTGGCCGTAGCGGACCGTGACCCGCACCCCGCGCGTGCCCAACGGACGGGGATCGTCGAGCAGCGTGACCCAGCCCTCGACCGGTCCCGACGGCGGATCGGCAAGGCCTTCCAGCGCTCTTGAGCCGAAGAACCCGGCGAGGGCGGCGGCCGCCAGCAGCACGAGCAGCGGACCTGGCCTCCACAGGCAGGCCGCCACCAGCAACGCCACCACCGCCAGCGGCACTCCGACGAGCAGCCACGCACCGATCACCGCACCCGCCGCAGCGGCGTAGGGCATCACCGGGCCGCCCCAGCATCGACGAACCTGCTCGACGGCGAGGCGCCCACCACCGTCATCGGAAGCCCCCACCCGATCCACACTCACCGCCCCGCCACCGCTGGCGAGCAAACCCCGAACCACGCTCACCGCCCCGCCACCGGCGACGGACGGCGGCCCCGGAGTCACACTCACCGGCCGTCCACTGTCGCCAACGGACACGACGCGGGACCTACTCGCCGCCCCGCCAACCGGCGAACCCCGGAGTCACACTCACCGGCCGTCCACCGTTGCCAGAGGGCGGATCTGTTCGAGCTTGACGGGTCCGATGCCGGAGACCTCGACCAGTTCGTCGACGGTTGCGAACGGGCCGCTGTGGCGGCGGTGCTCCACGATGGCCGCAGCCAACGACGGGCCGATGCCGGGCAGCCGCTGGAGGCCGGCGGCATCGGCACTGTTCAGGTTCACGGGCGTGCCGTCGAAACCGTTTCCGGCGGGGTCGCCCGTGCCTGCCGTCACCGGCACCACTTCAGGGCCGACGGTCTCGCCGAGCGCGGGCACCCACAGACGTGAGCCGTCGGCCAGCGGCTCGGCCAGGTTGATCCTCAGCCGGTCCGCTTCGGGGGTCAGCCCGCCCGCGGCCGCCACCGCGTCAGCCACCCGGCTGGCCGCCGGGAGCTCATGCAGCCCAGGGCGGACCACCGCCCCGACCACGTCGACCACGATCCGTGCAGAGTCCGGCGCAGCCGATGGGACCGGCACCGGTATCTCTACCGAGCCGGCCATGGGAAGAACCTCAGCCGGGTCCGGCCCGGGCGGAGCACGCAGCGCCCACCAGCCCCCGATGGCGGCGGCGGCAACCGCGAGCACGCCGAGAACCACCGCCGTAACCGACACCCCCAGCCGGTCGGCCAGCGCCCCCGGAGACGGCAACGCGATACTGCGGCCGCGCCCGCCGACGGGTGGCTCGCCCATACCCATGTCTCCCGCGCCGCCTGCAATAGGCCGACACGGGAAGGCAGCCGGCGAGCCGCCCCCGACAATAGCGGGCCTCAGTTCAACAACCGCGCCCTCAGATCAGACCATCTTGGGCTGGCATCGACACGTCCGCTGAACACATGGCGGTACGTTCAACAACCGCGCCGTCAGATCAGACCTCTTTGAAGGTCCGGTGCCTGCCGAGACTCCAGTCGCGCCCGGGTCCTGCCGGCGAGCGACCCGAGTGCGCGCTCAGAACAGTGCGGTCGAGAGTCGCTTGCGCCAGGCCGGTGTCCGGGGATCGTCGGGTCCGAGCACCTCCAGCAGGTCGACGAAACGCTGGCGGGCCTTCTCGTCGGCCTTGACACTGGACAGCAGATAGGCCAGCTCGGCTTCGATGTCGCCGGTACCGCCGGCCGGAGCCTCGCCGGAGTCCTGCACCCGGGCCAGAGCCGTCAGGCGACGGGTCTCCGGCGTTTCGGGCACCCGCTGCAGCAGGTCGGCGGCCTCGGCGGTGCGGCCGTCGTCGATGAGGAGTGCGGCCAGGGCCGTCACCGCAGCCGCATTGTCGGACTCCAGTTCCAGAGCGGCTCTCAGCGAGGCCTCATCGCCGGCGGCGATCAGCTTCTCGATCTCGGTCAGCTCAGGCGTCGGCAGCAGCCGCTGCACGAACTCACGCACCGCGGGCTCGCCCTGAGCGCCGAGGAAGCCGTCGGCCACCTGGCCGTCCACCATGGCGTAGACGGCCGGAATCGACTGCACCCGGAAGGCCTGGGCAACGCCGGGGTTCTTCTCGATGTCAACTTTGGCCAACTCGACTGCGCCGCCGGTCTCAGCCACCACCTTCTCGAGCAGCGGGGTCAACTGGCGGCACGGCTCACACCAGGAGGCCCATAGGTCCACGACCACCGGAACGGTGTTGGACCGGTCGACTACTTGGGCCTGGAACGTGGCGTCGGTAACGTCGGCCATCGATGGCAACGTATCGGGCACCGCGCCGGATTCAGCCCGCCGAGGGTCGGACTCCACCGGCCCTCAGCCGTGCGCCGGCACGGCCTGCCCCAGCCCGAGCGACCCCGCAGTAGGAGGCCCACATGAAGATCGACGCCGGGATAGGCCTCCCCGAGGCGTCCTACCGCAACGAGCTGGCCGACATCGGCGCCCGAGCCCTCACGTTGGAGGAGGACGGCTACAGCGGCCTGTTGTCGGCTGAGACCAGCCACGACCCGTTCCTGCCCCTTGCGCTGGCCGCCACCCACACCGAGCGCATCGAGTTGATGACCGCCATCGCGGTGGCGTTCGCCCGCAATCCGATGGTGCTGGCCCACACCGCCTGGGATCTGCAGGCGCTCTCCGGGGGGCGGTTCCTGCTCGGGCTCGGCAGCCAGATCCAGGCTCACATCACCAAACGCTTCTCGATGCCGTGGTCTCGGCCTGCGGCGCGCATGGAGGAGATGATCGCAGCGATCCGGGCCATCTGGGAGTCGTGGCAGACCGGCGAGCGCCTCAACTTCCGGGGCGAGTTCTACCGCCACACCCTGATGACACCCATGTTCAGTCCCGGCCCGATCGATGTGGCGCCCCCGCCCATCCTGATCTCGGCGGTGGGACCGCTGATGACCCGGGTGGCCGGTCGGGCCGCCGACGGGCTGGTGTGCCACGCCTTCCAGACGGCGGACTACTTGCGCGATGTGACGATGCCCAACGTGTACGCCGGGCTGGCCGACGCCGGTCGGGAGCGGTCCGATTTCCAGATTTCGATGCCGGTGTTCGTGGTGTCGGGATTCCGCGAGGAGGACGTCGCTGCTCAGGCAGCGAGGACCCGCCGCCAGATCGCCTTCTACGGTTCGACACCCGCCTACCGGGGTGTGCTGGAGCATCACGGCTGGGGCGACGCCCAGACCGACCTCAACCGCTTGTCGAAGCGGGGTCAGTGGGCAGAGATGGGCAACCTGATCGACGAGGAGATGCTCGACGCGTTCGCGGTGGTGGCCGAGCCCCACGAGGTGCCCGAACGCATCGCCGAGCGCTTCGGCGGAACGCTCGACCGGCTCCAGTTCTACGCCGGCGTGCGTGACAAGGAACAGTGGGCTCCGATCATCGAGGCGATACGGGCGGCCTGAAGCGGTTCAGTGGGCTCGCTGGTGCCGGGCCGGTAGCCTGTCGGCACCCTCGGGGCTATAGCTCAGTTGGTAGAGCGCTTCCATGGCATGGAAGAGGTCAGGGGTTCGATTCCCCTTAGCTCCACGTCTCGAGCATACGTTAGGCTGCTTGCGTGGCCCTAGCGCACGACGCTTCAAGAGAATCCCCGCCGCGTGGCGGCCTCCGTATTGAGGATGTGCTCGACTCCGATGCTCTTGCAGAGATCGACCGCGCGCAAACGGATGCCGAGACTGCCGCGCCGAGCCGCCTGAGGGATCAATCAGCCCGGAAAGGCGCACTCGACATTGAGGATCTTCGCGAACTCGCGGACCGGGCCCGCCGCGGTCAGCAGGTCTCGCTGAAGAAGACCTGAGGCGTGCCATGGCGAATGGCCGATCCGCGCGGCTGCTTTGACTCGTGGGCCGAGGGAAAGAGCGACCTGCATCGGTCAAGCCTGCTGGAAGGCCTCATAGACCTAGCCGACCGGCCTTTGACAGAGTTGCCCGGCATCCGATCCGCTGGCCGCTCGCCCATGAGCAGATGGGCGCTGATCGAGTCGACGGTTGTGGTCATCCACGTGTATGAAGGCCAGGGCTGGTTCGATCTCGTCGATCTACGCGACTTCTGAGTCACCCTGGCAGCCGACCACCCGTCGAGGGCGCGCCGATAGGAGCAGGGTTGTCGCGTCGGGGCGGGGTGTTTCCC
>JAJDZO010000225.1 GCA_022824605.1 Acidimicrobiia bacterium | reverse complement strand
GTTGGCAAGCCACGCCAGGTAGGCGCCCACCATCACGAACTCGCCGTGGGCGAAGTTGATGACACCCATCACTCCCCAGATCACCGAGAACCCCAGCACCAGCACCGCATACATGCCGCCGAGGGCGATGCCGTTGACGATCGCCTGCGGGAGCTGCCCGAGCCCTCCCGAGGTGCCGCCGTCGCGGCCCGAGCCGATCTCCATGCCGGAGCCGCCGTCGCCGAGCGGGTACCGAATCTCGCCCTGAGCGGCGGCGGCAGGGGCGACCACCACGATCTCACCGTCTTGAACCTGCACCATCCCCATGGGCTTGGCCACGTTTACGCCGCGCTCGTCGAAACGGATCGGTCCGAAGAACAGGTCGGCTTCGAGTTCGCGCAGCGCCGTGCGCACCGCGTCGGTGTCGGTCGATCCGGCAGTCTCAATGGCTATGTGCAGCACCAGCGCGGCCGCGGTGGTGAGGGCCGCCTGGTAGACGGGGGGCTCGCCCCAGAGGCTCTCGTAGTAGCGGGCGTAGTCGGCGGCGCTGCCGAAGTACGGACCCTCGTAGGCCATCGTGGACTCCCACTGGGTGGGTCCGAGAACGCCGTCGACATCGGCGCCTAGTTCGTCGACCAGTTTGGGATTGGACGGGCCGACGGTGATCAGCATGGCGTCGGGATCGAAGTCGAGTTCCTTGGCCGAGTTCACGAACAGGACCGCATCGTTGTAGTGGCCGCCGCCGATGAAGAGGTCGGGGTTGAGGTCGCGGAACTTCGTCATGATGGCCGACACGTCCTGGATGTCTTTGGGATAGGCCTCGACGGCCAGCACATCGATGCCCTCAGCCTCCAGGTGGCGGACGGCGCCGTCAGCCGCCGCGGTGGCGAAGGCGGTGTCCTCGTGGGCGATCACCGCGGTGCGTGCCCCTCGCGCCGCGAACTCCTCGACTCCCGAGCGGGTGTAGTCGCTGGCGATGGTGGCCACCAGGAAGAGGTTCTGGAAGCCGCGCTCGAACAGGTTGTCGGCGGCGCCGGTGCCCTCCACCATCAACACGTTGTTGGCTTCGGCGATGGCGCTGGTGCCGCTGGTGAGGCCGCTCGAGTACGGCCCGAGCAGGAAGTCGACCCGGTCTTCGTCTATGAGGCGCTGGGTGAGGTTGGCCGCGGTGTCGGGGTCGGACTCGTCGTCGTAGTACACGATCTCGGCCTGGTAGCGCTGATCGCCGATGCGGATGCCGCCGTAGATCTCGTTCACCCACCTCAGCCAGGTGTCGTAGCCCTCGCGAGCGTCGCGCCCCTCCACCGAGTACTTCCCAGTGGCACTCAGCGATGTCCCGAACCGGATAGTCCCGGCGAAGGACCCCTCGGCCTCGGGTTCTGAGCCAGGCTCAGCCGCCGAGTCGGCCCCATCGCTGCAGCCGGCCAGCAGCGGCAGCCACAACAGCAGCACCACCAGCAGGGCCGGTCGCCGGAACCGCACAACGCGACCGTAGCCGCCAACCGGCCCGATCCCCGAGATCGTTGGGGCCGGCGTCGCAGGTACTCATGCCGCATAGCAACGACGAACGGCTACCGGGTGTGAGAGATGGCTTGGGGGGTGCCATGATGGCGGTATGAAGGTTCCGCTTACTGTCCGTGACCATCTCGACCGGGCCCTGGCCGTGTATCCCGACCGGGTTGCCTTCGTGGACGAGCCTGATCAGCCTGCGCCGTCCATGGGCGAGATCACGTTCTCGCGCATGGGTGAGATCGTCGACGCCACCGGTGCCGGCCTCGATGCGCTCGGGGTGCCGATGGGCGCTCGGGTGGCGATGGTGTCGCACAACGCCGGGCGCCTGCTCACCTGCTTCTGGGGCGTCAGCGGCAACGGACGCATCTTCGTGCCGGTCAACTTCCGCCTCAGCCTCGACGAGGTGTCCTACATCATCGAGCACTGCGGCGCCGACGTGCTGCTCGTCGATCCCGAGCTTGCCGACATGCTCGAGCCGGTGCGGTGCCGCCACAAGTTCGTGCTCGGCACCGAGTCCGACGAGGCCATGCGGCGCTTCGGCGTCGAACCCAGCGCCTGGGAACCCGACGAGGACGAGACCGCGGTCATCAACTACACCTCGGGCACCACCGCCCGCCCCAAGGGCGTGCAGCAGACCCATCGCAGCCTGTGGCTCAACGCCGCCATGTTCGGCTGGCAGGCCGGCGTGAACGACCGTGACTGTTACCTGCACACGCTGCCGATGTTCCATTGCAATGGTTGGGGAATGCCCTACGCCCTCGTCGGCATGGGCGCTGAACAGGTGGTGCTGCGCAAGGTCGACGGCGCCGAGATCCTGCGCCGTGTCGACGCCCACGGCATCACGCTGATGTGCGGCGCGCCGGCCGTGGCCGCCGCGGTGCTCGACGCAGCCTCCCAGTGGGACGGGCCGATCCCCGGAGCGGGCCGCACCCGCATCGTGATGGCCGGAGCGCCCCCGCCGACGCGCACAATCGAACGCGTCGAGACCGATCTCGGATGGGAGTTCATCCAGATCTACGGTCTCACCGAGACGGCACCGCTGTTGACCATGAACCGCCGCCGCGCCGAATGGGACGACCTGTCGGCGCCCGAGCGGGCCCGGATGCTGTCACGTCAGGGCGCTCCGGCGCTGGGCGTGCGTATGCAGGTGAGCGAGTCGGGCGAGTTCCTGGGCCGCGCCAACCATGTGCTGGAGGGCTACTGGGAGCAGCCCGAAGCCACCGCCGAGGCCATCGTCGACGGCTGGTTCCACACCGGCGACGGCGGCTACTGCGACGACGACGGCTACTACATGATCACCGACCGCAAGAAGGATGTGATCATCTCCGGAGGCGAGAACGTGTCGTCGATCGAGGTGGAGGACGCCCTGTTCTCGCATCCGGCCGTGGCCGAGGTGGCGGTGATCGGCGCGCCGCACGACAAGTGGGGCGAGACGGTCAAGGCGCTGGTGGTGCTGGCTGCTGGAGCAACCGCCACGCCCGAGGAGTTGATCGCCCACTGCCGGGAGCGGATCGCCCACTACAAGTGCCCCACGTCGGTGGAGATGCGCGACGAGCTGGCCCGCACGGCCACCGGCAAGCTGCAGAAGTTCAAGCTGCGGGCCCCCTACTGGGAGGGCAAGACCAAAGCTGTCAACTGATGAACGTGGTCGTTCTGCGTTGCGGGCGGAGTGATCTGGACCGCCATCGACGCCTCTGGCTGTGTCTTGTCTCCTCAACGTACCCTGCGGGTACGCCTTCGTCAGCAAGTCCTTGCCATAGACGCCGCCGGCGGCCTGTTCACACTGTGGGGTTCGCTAGGCGGGTAGCGTTGTGTAACGTTCGGTTGAGCGTATGTAGTTGACAG